>JAKZSO010000122.1:0-9622 GCA_047517625.1 Alphaproteobacteria bacterium | reverse complement strand
TGCCGAGGACCGCATGTGGCGAGTCGCCGCGCGGTTCCCAAAGTACATCGAAAATATCCCCGGATTTGGTGCGATTGTCGGCTTGGAGGAGCAGATCAATTGGATGCGGGTGAGGAAGATGGAGGCCGAACCGTATGCCTACGAGTCAGAGGAGATGTTGGCGATCGCGACATACGTCACCTTTCAATCGCGGCTGTTGCCGGTGGAAGTAGACACCAGGGGATCGGCGAAATTTTGAGCAAATTGAAATGCAGGTGCTACCAATTTGTATGGAACTCCCGCAGGTACAGCGCCGTTACGGCGAACGTCAGCACAATCGTCGCACCAGCCCCCAACACCCAAAGCCCCAGCGGCAGCGGCAAGTCATAGCGCTGGCCAAACCCATGGGCGGCGGCTGGCGATGCTAGCCAAACAAAAACTGCCGAACCCGGCAAGAGTCGAATTGCCGTGGGGATTCCCATGCCTAGAGCTCCCAACGGCGAATGTTGGCGCTTAAGGTCAATCCCCGCCACATCCCCTTGATATCAGCCAAAATTCCGCCATCGGCCAACAGCGCCGCCAACCGTTCGGCGTTCAGTTCCTGGTATTGATTATGGGCGACGGCGCCGACAACGCAGGCGAAATCGTTGCCGGAAATGTCCGCCACCAAGTCGACCCCATAAATTGCTTTTGCTTCAGCCGGGTCGGCGCAGGCGTCGTGCACAACGACATCGTGACCCAGATCGCCCAACGCGGCGATCAAACCATGGGCACCGGAATTTCGCAGATCGGGAACGTTTTCTTTGAAGGTCAGCCCCAGCACCAAAATCCGCGACGCCGAGCCAAGCCCGCCACTGATTTGTCCGGCGATCCAGGCGCCCATTCCGTCGTTGGTGCGCCTGCCCGCCAACAACACATCCGGGATGTGTCCCAACTGGCTGGCCCGGTGCGCCAGGTAATACGGGTCCACGCCGATGCAATGGCCACCAACCAGTCCCGGCCGGAAATCCAAGAAATTCCATTTGGTGTTGGCCGCCGCCAACACGTCGTACATGGACAATCCCATGCGGTGAAAAATCTGCGTCGACTCGTTGATGAAAGCGATATTGATGTCGCGTTGGGCGTTCTCGATGACCTTCGCCGCCTCGCCGGTTTGGATATTTTTCGCCGCGAAAATCCCGGCCTTGGTGATGCGGCCGTACATGTCCGCCAGCAAGGCTGAAATCTCCGGCGTCTGCCCCGCGACCACCTTGACGATGTTGGCGACGGTGTGTTCGGTATCGCCCGGGTTCATGCGCTCGGGGGAATAGCCCAGAAAAAAATCTTCGCCGCAGACCAGGCCGGAAAGCTCCGCCAAAATCGGCCCGCAGATTTCCTCGGTGGCGCCGGGGAACACCGTGCTTTCAAGGACCACCACGGACCCGGGCACTACGTGGGGGCCGACGCTGTTGCAGGCGCCGCGCAACGGTCCAAGGTCGGGAACTTTGTTGTCGTCCACCGGCGTCGGTACGGCAACGATGAACACGTCTGACCCGGCGAGCTGGCCGGCGTCGCTGGTGAAGGTTGCGGTGGTCCGGGCCAACACTTCCGCCGCCACTTCCCCGGTGTGGTCTTGGCTGCCTTTGAGGGCTTCGGTGCGGCGCCGATCGATATCAAATCCCAGTACGCTGAAATGTTCGGCCAGGGCCACTGCCAGGGGCAGACCCACGTAGCCTAGGCCGATCACGCTCAGCTTTTGCGGTGGATTAATTGTCATAAATTTTTGAAAGGGTGATCCAGATTAGTGCTGAATTAGCCGCCGCGTCGGGGAATGTCAAACCGCCGTCAGGGCGCCGGGATGACATCCATGGCGGGGGGCCGCCAGCCGTGCTATAGGCACGCCTTCGCGCCAACTTTTTGCAACCCGGTTCCGCTTGCCACCATCTATCACCCGAGCCCTGATCACTGTTTCGGACAAGACTGGACTCGCCGATCTCGGCAAATTTTTGCAAGATCGCGGCATTGAGATTTTGTCCACGGATGGCACCGCGGCGGCCCTGACCAGCGCCGGGGTCTCGGTGCGCGAAGTGTCCGACCACACCGGCTATCCGGAAATTATGGATGGCCGGGTCAAGACATTGCACCCGACCATCGCCGCCGGCGTGCTGGCTGCGCGGGATAACGACGGCCACCAGGCGGCCATGGACGAACACGGAATCACGCCGATCGACCTGGTGGTGGTTAATCTATACCCGTTCCAGGAAACGGTGGCGCGCGGCGGCTCGTTCGCCGAATGCATCGAAAACATCGACATCGGTGGGCCGACGCTCATACGCGCCGCGGCAAAAAACCACGCCCATGTGGCGGCGGTGGTTGACCCCGGCGACTACGGCCAGTTGATGGACGAAATGGCGGCGGATGCTGGTGGCTTGTCCGACGGCTTCCGCGAGCGCCTGGCGGCCAAGGCCTTTGCCCGGATCGCCGCCTATGACGGCGCCATCGCGGCGTGGTTTGGGACCAGAGAAGACGCCATGCCGGCGCAGTTTGTGGCGGCGGGAACGCGAACTCTCTCGCTGCGTTATGGCGAAAACCCCCACCAAAAGGCCGCCCTGTATGCCACCGGCGACGCTGCCCCAAGTGTGGTCACCGCCCGCCAAATCCAAGGCAAAGAGCTCAGCTACAACAACATCGCCGACGCTGACGCGGCCCTGGCCCTGGCGGCCGAACTGGGGTCCCACAGCCCCGTCATCGCCATCATCAAGCACGCTAATCCGTGTGGCGTGGCGATGGCACAGACGTTGGCCGACGCCTATGCCATGGCTTTGCGCTGCGACCCGGTCAGCGCCTTTGGTGGCATTGTCGCCGCCAATATGCCGTTGGTCGCCGAAGCAGCCGCACAGGTGACGAAAATTTTCACCGAGGTCGTGATTGCCCCGGGGGCGGACGACGATGCCTTGGAAATTCTGGCCGAAAAGAAAAGCCTGCGGGTGTTGTTGACCGGGTCCATGCCGTCGCCGGAACACCAGGGGCTGGCCTTTCGTTCCATCGCCGGGGGAATCTTGGCCCAAAGCAGAGACACCGGGACACTCACGGCCCACGACCTGAAAATCGTCACCAAGCGCGTCCCCAGCGACGACCAAGTGCGCGATTTGTTATTTGCTTGGTCGGTGGCCAAACACGTGAAATCCAACGCGATCGTTTTCGCCAAGGCCAGGGCCACCACGGCCATCGGTGCGGGTCAAATGAGCCGCCTGGATTCAGCTCTCATTGCCGCCCGCAAATCCGCCGAGGCCGCCGAGGCGACCGGGGAATCCCAGCCTTTGACCCAAGGCTCCGTCGCCGCGTCCGACGCGTTTTTCCCGTTCGCCGACGGATTGGATGCCATTGCCGAGGCCGGGGCCACGGCGGTCATTCAGCCAGGGGGTTCGCTGCGTGATGACGATGTCATCGCCGCCGCCGATGCCGCGGGGCTGGCGATGGTGTTCACCGGCATGCGCCACTTCCGGCATTAATCCGACCTCTGTTGAATCGTTGCTCCGCGATATTGGCGGTCGGCCATCGATGGAAAAGGTGAAGAACTGGTCGCGCGAACAGATCGGTCCTGCGGACGGCCGGAAGTAGCGCAAAGTGCAGATCGTGGCACATCTTCTTGCCACGTGAATCTGAACGCCAGAGAAGAGAGCCACGTGAATCTGATCGGCAACGTTTTAGGTGTCTTTTGAGTCCGTCGCGGCCTCTTCGGCGGCGGCCTCGGGCTCTTTTTTTTCCAGGCCGAACTCTTCCGCCAGTTTGTTCAACGCCCCACCGGTCATGATCTGGCCACCCCCGGCGCGCCGGAACTTGGCCAGGATTTCCGCCAGTTCTTTTTCGGTTGGGGGTCGATCCACCATGGGATCAAGCCTCCGCGATTGAGGATAACGAAAGGTTAATACCAGACCCAGAGCATGATCAAACAATATGGAGTCAATTTGATGGCGGCAAATCGGCTTTCCTGGCAGGCGCGGCGCGAAGCGCGATGCGGTGCCATCACTCGAGCGTCGTAACGAACCCGGGGAGCCGATTGGCCCCACCGAAGGCCGGATCGGTCAAATGGTTTCAAATTGTCTGATCATGCTCTAAGCCGTGGCCGTCTCCGGGTTTTCGCGCACAGTCAGTAAAAGCAGTCCGCCGACCACAAAGAACGCCAGTGTGGCGGACAATCCCAAGCGCTGGCTTTCCGTCGCCGCCGTGATTGACGCCACCAGAGCGGGACCCAAAAAAGCCGTGGCTTTGCCGGTCAGCGCATAGATACCAAAAAATTCGGTGCGCTGAGCCGGCGGCGAAAGCCGCGCCATCATCGACCGGCTGGCGGCCTGGGCGGGACCGACGAAAATGCCCAGAAGCGATCCCCAAACCCAAAACCATGTGACTGTCGGCGCAAAAACAGCCCCCGCCGCGGTAACGAACAATGCGGTCACCGAAATCAGCAGCGTTGGCTTGGCGCCGATGCGGTCGTCGATCCAGCCGAACCCGGCGGCGCCGATCCCCGCGGTCAGGTTCAACACGATGCCGAAAATCAGCACTTGTTCGATGCTCATGCCAAAGGTCCCGGCGGCGAACAGCCCGCCCATGGCAAAGATCGTGATCAGGCCGTCGGTGTAGACCATGCGGGCGATCAAAAATCGCACGGTATTGGCCTGGGCCCGCAAATGGCCAAGGGTTTTGGACAATGACAGCAGCCCGCCGGAAATCTGTTGGCCCAGCGGGGCGCCGGTGCGGGGGCGGTCGGGGGTCCACAAGAACAGCGGAATGGCAAAAACCGCTAACCACGCCGCGGCCAGGGGGCCAACGACGCGCACGTGTTCCTGGGCGTCTTTGTCCAGCCCGAACAGGGGCTGATCCGCCTGCACAAACGCCACCAGAGCGAGGATGATGGCCGCCAAGCCGCCGATGTAGCCCAGCCCCCACGCCCAACCGGACCACCGCCCCAGACGGCTGTGGGGGACCAGATCGGGCAACATGGCGTTGTTAAACACCACGCCGAATTCAAAGCCGACGTTGGCGATGACGAACCAAATCAGCGCCCAGGCGATAAAGCGCTCTTCGGGGCCCGCCCCCCACAACATGGCCGATCCCACGACACACAGGGCGGTGAAACCCAGTAACCACGGTTTGCGCGGTCCCCCGGCATCGGCGATCGCGCCCAGGATGGGGGCCATAACGGCGATGATCAGGGCGCTGATGCTGACCGCATTGCCCCACAGCTGGGTGGCGCGAATTTCGTCGCCGACAATGCCCAGACTGAAGTAAACGGAGAACACAAAGGTGACGATTAAGGTGGTGAACGGCGAATTGGCTCAGTCGTACAGGGCCCAGCTGACCAATCCCCGGGTGGTTTTAGGTTTGGCGTCCGTCATGACGACCCTAGGTTAGGGGACGTAGCGGGTCCAGGTTTGGGAGCGGCCGAAAATCGGCAGCAGCACATAGCCGCGAACAACCAACGTGTTTTCGTCCTCCAAGTCCATGGTGCTGGAGTATGTGTTGCCGCTTTGGGGATCATAAATCGTGCCGCCGGTCCAGGCAGTGGGGCCGCTGACGGTGAAGCCTGCGAGCAGCTGCAAACCCATCAGGGGGCGGGGTTGCAGCTCTTCATCTGGATTTTCGTCATCGACTTTTGGCGTGCCGTCCTCTTCGTTCGGCTCCTCCAGCCATACGAATTTGCCGCACACTTGGCCGGCGCAGTCGAACACTTCAATCCGCGAGAGGCCGCCTTCGGTGACCCAGACGCCAAACGGGGTGCCCTGGGCCAAGGCCCCAGTGGCGAACAGCAAGCCCATCATTACCGTGACGGCGGCAGTTACCGGCTTTTTCATTATCCCCCCTCAAATGCAAAGCCCCGGCAATGGCCGTTGGTCTCGCGCCGAGGATACAACCCTACCGCCCAAGACCAGGATTTGTCAGCACAAAGGATCGCGGCGTCTAGGCCTCCACCTGCAACACGTCGCCGTCAACGGAGGTGACCCGGACCAGGACCCCTGCGTCCATGTCTTCGCCGGTGATCCGCCAGGTGGTGTCGTCCACCCACAGGGTTCCTTCGCCACCGACGATAGGTTCTCGCAGCGTGAACTGCTGGTTGATGTAGCGCTCCGCCCGCCGGTTCAGGCCGGAATCCACGGTCTCCTGGGGTCGCAAGCGGTAATACACCCGGGCCAGGGCGACCGAAATCACCGCCAAAATGGCGAAAACGAAGATCTGGGCCTGCCATTCCAGGCCCGGCGCCGCCACCAATACAAACCCGGTGATGGCGGCGGCCAGCCCCGGCCACAGCAACAAAGTGGTGGGCATCAGCATTTCCAAGCCCACCAATGCCGCGGCCAGTACTCACCAATGCCAAAACACCAGCTCGGTCAGGTCAAACATGGCTATTCCTTTCGTCCCAGGCTTTCCCGGGCGATTTCGGCGATGCCACCGATCGACGCCATCAGGCCGGACGCCTCCATGGGCATAAACATGGTTTTCTGGTTAGGGCTGGTGGCGAACTGGCCCAAGGCTTCGACATATTTCAGGGCGACGAAGTAGTTTACCGCCTGAATGTCACCCGCGGCGATGGCGTTCGACACCATTTCGGTGGCTTTGGCCTCGGCCTCGGCCTCGCGTTCCCGCGCTTCGGCCGCCCTGAAGGCGGCTTCGCGCGACCCTTCGGCGTCCAAAATCCTCGCCTGCTTTTCGCCTTCGGCCTTCAGGATTTCCGCCTGACGAAACCCTTCGGCTTCCAAAATATTGGCGCGTTTTTCCCGTTCCGCCTTCATTTGCCGGGCCATGGCGTCGACCAGATCCCGGGGCGGTTCGATGTCTTTGATTTCCACGCGGGTGACCTTGACCCCCCAGGGGCGGGTGGCTTCGTCGATGACCGACAGCAATCGCGCGTTGATCAATTCACGCTGGGACAGCAGCTCATCCAGGTCCATGGAGCCCATGACCGTACGAATGTTGGTCAGGGCCAAATTCAGGGTCGCCCGCTGCAAGTTGTTGACTTCATACGCTGCCTTGGCCGCATCCAACACTTGGAAAAACAGTACGCCGTTCGCCCGGACCATGGCGTTGTCTTTGGTGATGACGTCCTGGGGCGGTACATCCAGCACGTTTTCCATCATGTTCATCTTGGCGCCGATGCGGTCGATGAAGGGAATAATGAAATGAAATCCGGGGCGCAAACTGCGGGTAAAGCGGCCAAAACGTTCGACCGTGAATTCCCAACCCTGTTTGACGGTCTTGACCCCCGAAAAGACCACGACAATGGCGACAACCACAAATGCGATGGCAAACATTGAACCGATTTCCATACTTCTTCCTTTCCCGCCTTCTCAAAAGGCGAATTAAGTGTTCTGGAGGCAAGCTAA
The DNA here is from genome assembly GCA_047517625.1 of Alphaproteobacteria bacterium. Lineage (GTDB taxonomy): Bacteria > Pseudomonadota > Alphaproteobacteria > UBA2966 > CAIVPW01 > JABHVE01. The sequence goes on along the minus strand of JAKZSO010000122.1, from coordinate 2,285 downwards.
AGTGTGGCGATACATAGCTATGTGGGTACGCAGACGGCGAATTACTCCCCTTGCGCCAATGGCGATGGGTTGGGTCTCGTTGTTCAAGAACCAAAGCGCCATGTTGTGGGCCAGATCGGCGGCCTCAAGCAGCATCACCATCTGCAATTCGGCGGGGACTTTGTTGTCCAGTGCTTCCACCCCGGCCCACAGGTCTGCCAAGGCAAAAGCCTCCACCACCACCGTATAAGCCCGGGCGATGGCGGCCTCGGTGAACCCGCCTTCCTGGGAAATCTGGCTGACGAAGGTGGCGCCGACCCGGTTGACCATGCCGTTGCTGACCGCGGTGGCGACGATTTCCCGGCGCAGGCGATGGGCCTTAATGGCGGCGTCGTAAGTCTTGCGTATGGGCGTCGGGAAATAATCCCGCAGCACGCCGGCCAAAAAGGGTTGATCCGGCAGGTCGCTGTCCAACAATGCCTCGTACAGAGTGTTTTTGGCGTAGGCCATGACCACGGAAATTTCCGGCCGGGACAGACCCGCGACTGCCGCCGCGCGCTCGGCAATCTCTTCGTCGTCGGGCAGGAATTCCAATTCACGATCCAGGCGGTTGTCTCGTTCCAATTCCCGCATGAACCGGGCCTGGGGCTCCAACAGCGCCGGGGCCCGGTGCGCCATGGCCGTGACGGTCTGGGTTTGCAGATAGTTGTCGCGCAACACCAAATCCGAAACCTCGTCGGTCATGGATGCCAGCACCTTGTCGCGCCGGGCCATGGTCAGGCCGCCTTTGGCCATGATCTGGCCGAACAGAATCTTGATGTTAACCTCGTGGTCCGAGCAATCGACCCCGGCGGAATTGTCCACGGCGTCGGTGTTGATGCGGCCCCCGGCCTCGGCGAATTCGATGCGGCCGCGCTGGGTGAATCCCAGATTGCCGCCCTCGCCCACCACCTTGCAGCGCAGATCGGCGCCGTTCAGGCGCAGAGGATCATTGGCCCTGTCGCCGACTTCCGCGTCCCGTTCGTCGCTGGCTTTCACATAAGTGCCGATACCACCGACCCACAACAGGTCGACCTCGGCGCCCAGCATGGCGCGGATCAAATCGTTGGGTGCCATGGCCGCTGCGGTGATGCCAAACGCCTGCTTCATTTGCGTTGAAATGGCGATGGATTGCGCTGATCGCGCAAACACGCCGCCGCCTTTGGAAATCAAATTGGCGTCGTAGTCGGTCCAGGCTGACCGGGGCTTTCTGAACAGCCGCTTGCGTTCGATCAAGGATTTGGCCGGGTCGCCCGGATTGGGGTCGACAAAAATGTGGATGTGGTTGAACGCCGCCAACAGCTTGATGTGCTTGGACAGCATCATGCCGTTGCCGAACACGTCCCCGGCCATGTCGCCGATGCCGACCACGGTGAAATCTTGGCGCTGAGTATCCAAGCCAATTTCGCGGAAATGGCGTTTGACCGATTCCCACGCCCCCTTGGCGGTAATGCCCATTTTTTTGTGGTCGTAACCCACCGATCCGCCCGAGGCAAAGGCGTCGTCAAGCCAAAACCCGTAATCCCGCGACATGCCGTTGGCGATGTCGGAAAACGTTGCGGTGCCCTTGTCCGCGGCGACCACCAGATAGGTGTCGTCGCCGTCGTGGCGGATGACGTCCGCAGGCGGCTTGGCGCTTTTGGTGCCCTGGTTGTCGGTGACGTCCAACAACCCCCGCATCAGCAATTGGTAGCAGGCGATCCCTTCCGACAGAAATGCTTCCCGGCCGCCGGTGGTGGGTGGGCGTTTGACGACGAAGCCGCCCTTGGCGCCCACGGGCACGATCACCGCGTTTTTGACCATCTGGGCCTTCATCAACCCCAAAATTTCGGTGCGGAAATCTTCCCGGCGGTCCGACCACCGGATACCGCCGCGCGAAACCCGGCCACCGCGCAGATGGACGCCTTCCATGCGCGGGCTGTAAACGAAGATTTCGACGTGGGGCCGGGGCAGCGGCAGTTCGTCCACATCGCCGCTGCTGATCTTGAACGAGACGTAGGATTTCGTTTCGCCGTCGTCTCCGGACTGGTAAAAATTTGTCCGCAGCGTGGCCTGGATGACATTCAAGAACCGCCGCAAAATCCGGTCTTCGTCCAGGTTTTCTACCGCGTCCAGCCTTTTGCCGATCTTGCGGACGATGGCAGCCGCCGTCTTATCCCGGCCGGCCCCGGCGTTGGGGTCGAACCGGGCCTCGAATAACGCCACCAACAACCCGGTGATGGCGGGGTTCTTCGCCAATGTGGCCTCCATATACGCCTGGCTAAAGG
>JAKZSO010000121.1:0-3588 GCA_047517625.1 Alphaproteobacteria bacterium | reverse complement strand
GACGGTCCCATATTGGTCCGCCGCCGCAACCGGACAAACCGGCCGCTTCACTGGGGGATTATTGCTCCGCCGTTCTCACCGGCGGCGTCGCAAACTGAATTGTCTGCCCAATCAATGATTGAGGCTGTTGAGCCTCTGATTCGTACACGGCACAAAATCTGCCTCAACTGGAAGTAGGTCATTCCTTATTTCAGTAACCAGTCCGCATGCCGCATTGGGCTATTGCCGTTTGAAAAATGCTGCGAGCACCTGCCGATCCGCCTTGGTCAGCTTGCTTGTGCTGTGTTCGACGACTCTTTCCATTTCGCCACCGACGAAGTCGCCATCCGGTTTCATGCCAATGAATAGGAAGAGAGCGAAGTCCTTCTCTGTCCATCCGGCCAGAGCTTCGCTGTCAATCGGTTCCACGCGACGATCGCCAAGTTGCACACCCGCAAATTCCCGACCGCGATCTGGGATTCCTAATGAATTACGAGGTGTATGACACTCGCCACAATGTCCAAGATGGCGGGCCAAGTAAGCTCCACGGGCAACTCTTTCGTCGGTTTCTTCAGCCAGTGGGGGTCGCGATATCGCTGCGAGCTTGTTCCATCCAGCGAGCGTCCATCTCGACAACCAAACGGGAACCTCATTACTGGGAACTTTGAACTCTACAGCGGGTTGAGACATCAGAAAGGCAGCGACATCCAGCACATCCCGATCCGTCATTCCGCCGTACGCAGGGTAAGGGAAAGCGGGGAAGTAAAAGCTGCCACTCGGGCTGCGGCCATGTTTGAGCGCCAGCAGAAAGTCTCTCCCATCCCAACCGCCGATTCCGGTCGAACGATCCGGCGTGATGTTGGCCACGTAAAAAGTTCCGAATTGAGTTTCCAGCGCGATACCCCCGCTCAATGAGGAGGGATGTTCCGTTCCCTCATGACAGCCAATGCATCCCGCCGCGTGAACGAGGTACCGACCTCTTTCTATGGACTCCATTGACTCGGGGATGGCGATATCCGCCACTCTCGGCAGTGCGAAGAGCCAATACATCGACAGCGCGATCAGGATTGCTGCCGAAGCAGAGAAACATATCACCGCAACCCGCGTATTCATCGGAAGTCGTATCGGTTACGGTCGTCGGAGCCGATTGAAGCCAGTTTCTGGCCGGACGGCCGATGGAGGGCTTCGCCTACTCTCTCCCTTCCCCTTCGCATGCAATCCGATGGCGACTTCGTCGATGGCGAAATGGAATCGGTCGGCGAAATGGAAGAAATGGAAAGAGTATCGAACACGGCAATAACACGCCGACCAGCGCCGATCAGAAGTATGGGGCTTCGTTAGCGCAGCGGCTCCCCTGGTGGTGCTGCCGAAGGACTTTCCGCCGCGTTCGACGGTGCAACGCTATGGCTGGCATCGACACAGCCGGTCGGTCAAGACCACGGGAAGCGGCGGTCCACCGGGCTTTGACGCGGACAAGCAGCCCAAGGGCCGCCAGCGTCGCATCGTCACCGACACCGGCGGCCTGCTGGCCGCCGCCCGGGGTTTCACGTCGCCAACATCCAGGATCACGGCGCCATCTGGCGTGCTCACTTCCATCCGCCACCGCCACGCCTTTCCGTTCCGTTGCTGCGTCCTGTCTTCGCCGACGGCCCCTATGCCGCCCCACTCGAGGCGGCTTGCGACGGCGACTTCTCCCAGTCCGAGTTTAGTCGACTTCTTCGCGGAAGCGTTCGTGGCAATTTCCGCAAGCACCTCCCAACGACCGAACCGCTGCCAAGGTTTCCGCTTGATCGCCACCGGCGGCGATATCCGCAAAGTTGTTGGCGGCTTCGACCAGCTTATTCGCAAGATCGGCCAATTCAACCATGTTGTCCCAGATGATAGGAAGGGCCAGGGTTTGTACGTCAAATCCCCTCGTGTCCATGGCAGCGAATAACTCAGGAATCATCGGGGCAAGTGCTGCTATACGTTGTGCGTTGCGTTGGGCAATGGCTGCATCAAATTCTACTACTTCTTTCGCCATTCCACCGATGGGCCCCATGTTAAATCCCAACAATTTAAAGACGGCCTGTCGTGTAGCGGTGGCGTTTGCGGCACGCTGCTCTTGTGTCATGTCCTGTGCCGCCGTTGGCAATGCCAAGGCCAAGCCAAGCGAGACTATGACCAGAATGTTCCTCATCATTTGAAATTCTCCATTCCGTTTCTCCTGTGCAGCACGCCAAATCTCCGCCTTGCGGCCCACGTGAGAAACCTGATGTTACGAAGCATGGTGGCTTTAGCCACCATCACGGGGTCATCATACAGTCTCATGCGTCTTCCGGGGCTATGTCAAGCCGCGAAAAAAGAAGGGTCGAGGACGATCCCGTCCGCCCGCTACCGCAGGCTGGCGGCGATGTTGCCGCCGTTCACCGGAGGGCGGCGGCGGGGGTGGCGTGGGCGGTGCGCTGTCGGTCGGGCAGGTCATCGCCTTCAACATTGCGGGCCGGGCAGGTGAGCAGGCCGATCAACGCTATCGCAGGCGCCGCCGCCGGAAGCTCTGGCGCGCGGGTTCAGGGCCGCCGAACGATGAGGCGTAGACGACGGACCCCAGATCGGGGCGTGGGAACCGAGGCCGTCTAGGTCCGATGGTGGCCCACGTGACGAAGTCGGCTGGCCGCCGCCCGAAGACGCCGCCGGCCAAGCGCCCTGACGATCCGCATGCGGTGGTGAGCTTCCTAGCCCGCTTTATTCAGGCTGGGCCTGATGTTGCGGTGGCGGACGCTGACGATGCTTGAGTCTCCGTGGCGCATCGCTCTTGCGGCCGGATCATGATGACGATAGGCGCCGTCGGCGAAGACGTGGCGCAGCCACGGGAAAGCGTGACGGCGGGAAGCGAGCACGGCAGGCGCCCCGTCGCGGTCCTGGATATCGGCGGCACCCCTCCGCGCGGCGGCCGGTTGTCGCCTGCCCAATAAAAGCGACGCCCGAATTTGGTTGATGCGGATCTGGCGGAGGAAAGCGCCAATTTGCAGGCGTTCCAGATCAAGCAACAGCTTGGCGTCCAAGCGTTGGCGATTGCCAATGCCGGCCCCCAGAGCATTTTGAACCTGTTCGCCGCTCAGCCCCTAATCCTGTAGCGCCGATTTTGGACAAAAAAAGCCGCGCAAAAAACGCGCGGCTTTTGATTTTTTGTCTGGCCGCTTAGGCGCGGATTACCCGTTCACGGCCGTCGGCCAGGGTCATGCTCAGGTCGGGATTGAGCGTCAGCTCCAAGCCCGTGGGGCGCGAGGCCAAGTTGCCTTCCGCCGAAGCCGGCCCGGCAAATAGAAACAGCGCCAACCCGGCCACCACCATTTTCACAAAATTCTTCATACCCCCCCCAGCCGACATTCCCTTGCCTGCATTCCTCGCCTGCATTGCGTTTCCCAATGCTTTGCATTGCCTATGGGAGCCATAGAGACGTCCCTGACCCAAGCCATAGAACAATATGCGTGCCATTGCCAGTGCACCCGAGCAAGCAAACAAACTCTATTATTTATCAATTTGTTAGTGGGGCATTTTTCGCCGAGATTATCAACCGGTTGCGAAACTTCCCGGCTACAATCGAACATTCGGAATGTGGTCAGCCCC
>JAKZSO010000120.1:0-4503 GCA_047517625.1 Alphaproteobacteria bacterium | reverse complement strand
CCGCATCTATTCCATGAGGGGATTGCTGCTGGGCCACAACCTGGCATTCCTTTTGTTGATTGTGGTAACCGGGGCCATGGGCTTGGTCGGGGTGGAGTTGCGCCAGCGCGCGGCCGAGGCGATGACGTCCGCCGTGGTGTTCCAAATATCCCGGCGGCCGTCGCCGTCGAAATCCACCGCGGACTGCAAAAATACCGTGGGCAAGAATTGCGGCTGGCCCAGGGCGCCTGCCCACGATCCTTTCATTGCGCCCGCACTGATGCTGCCTTCATCTATTATCTGAAGAGCAGCAAATAACTGCCTGCGAAAAAAAGCACTTCTACGATCGTCGAAGGCCAACGTCGCCAAGGCTTGGATCACGGAAAACCCACCCTGGACCCGGCCAAAATCTGATTCCACCGCCCAGAATGCGGCGATGAATCTGGGCTGCACCCCGTAGCGTTCGGCGACTTGGTCGAACAGCTCCCGGTGCTCCGCCAACTTCTGTTTACCCATTCTCACCCGGGCGTCGCTGGCCACCCGCGACAGATAGCTTGCCAGGGTCAGGGTGAATTCAGGCTGATTGCGGTCCAGTTCGACCACCCTTGGATTCGACGCCACCAGTCCTGTCAGGGCCTCATCGACGGTTTCCTGAGAGATGCCTTTTTCCAACGCTTCAACCCGCAGGGCTTGGACCCAGGTTGCGAAACCGGCGGGAACTTGGGCCAGGGCGACACTGGCAACGAGGGCCAAGGGGGTGATGGTGAAAAACTGGACGGCAATTCGGGGCCAACGTATCAGCACGGAAAACTCCAAGTGGCGCGTGGGCGCGAACCATTGGTTAGCGCAACATCCGCCCGGGCACAATCACCCCGCCCCCGGCTGGGCCCGCGGTTGTACCCCGGGCTCAAGTCTGGTGTAGTGCCGTCGGTTGCCTCGCTTCGCCGAACCTTGGAGCTGACATGGGACCCGTTGGACGCCGCCCGCTGCTTGCCGCCGGACTTGCCGGGTTGGTCCTGGTCGCCGGGTGTGCCCCGCCCCCAGCCATTTCAAACCGGGTCGTCGCAGCCGTCGAGGCAATCAACCCTTTTGACAACCAGCCAGGCAAGCTGAGCGCAACCGAAATCCGCACGGCGAACATGACCGCCAATCGAGCCTGGGCCTTGGTTGGCGATTTTCGTGGGATTGGCATATGGCATCCTTTGGCCGCCCAGTCGGCCCGGTATACCCAGGCCGATCCGCGCATGGAAGGCGCCATCCGAGTGCTGCCCCTGACAACCGGCGGCACGATGGTGGACGAGCTGCTGGAGTGGGACGGCACCCGCAAGACCATGCGCTATTCGGGGGTGGAAACCGTCTTACCGGTGACCAAGTTCGAGGCCACAATGTCAGTGACCAACAATTTGGACGGCACCTCGTCGATCACCTGGTCCGCGGTTTTCGACGCAGACGGCGTGGAAGACGATCAAGCGATGGCGGCGGTTCAGGAATTCCTTGCGGCGGGACTAGGTAACCTGGCCGCCCTAGCCATGTAGCTCCGCGATTGGCGGGGCGCGGCCGTCCTGGAACTTGCGCCGGCCAAACGACACTCCTAGAATGATTTCAGACGGTTCCCCGAGAGGGGATGAAGAGGGAATACGGTTCGGCGGACCTTTCCGCCAATGCCGTGGCTGCCCCCGCAACTGTGTGTGGCGAGCCCACGTCCATGGTGCCACCGGGAGAAACCGGGAAGGCGGACGTTGGGCACTGACCCACAAGCCAGGAGACCTGCCGTCGAACGTCACCCATCCGCCGGGCGGGGTTGCCCTGGCGGTGCGGACTTCCGCGGTGACGCTGTTTGGTCCTGCTGTGGAGGTACCCCAATGGGTGACACACAAACCGATTCGATTCGCTCCCAGACAAAATTTCCCCACGCTCTGGCGGAGTGTCGGCGATGACGGTTTCGGAAAGTACATCCCCTGCCCCGGTCCCAGGGCCGGCTGTTGGCCGGGTGCGCGTGGCCGAACCGTGGAGACTGTTGGCACTCCTCGTTATTGGCGTGGCGATCCTGTTCTGGGTTTCCATGTCCGTTGGCCCGGCGGCAATTCCGATGATGGACGCGCTGCGCGGGGCGTTCGCCGATGACCCGCCGGTGATTTCCACCATTCTTGTGGAATTACGCCTGCCAAGGGCGATTCTGGGGGTGCTGGTGGGCGCTACGCTTGGCCTGTCCGGGGCGGCGCTGCAAGGGCTGTTCCGCAATCCGTTGGCCGAGCCCGGCATTATCGGTGTCTCCGCCTCGGCCGCCCTGGGTGCCGTGATCATTTTCTATTTTGGGCTGGCCGGTTCCTTCGCCCTCACCCTTCCCCTGGGCGGCATCGCTGGGGCCATGATCGCGGTGTTGATCCTGTTCGCCTTGGCGGGACGGGACGCCGGGATTTTTACCTTGATTTTGGCAGGCGTCGCCATTGCCAGCCTTGCCGGGGCTTTGACGTCATTGGCTTTGAACCTCGCGCCGAGCCCCTACGCCCAATCAGAGATTATCACGTGGCTGCTTGGATCACTGGCGGATCGGTCCCTGTCCCACGTTTGGTTGGCGGGGCCGTTTATCCTCATAGGATGGGCGCTTCTCATTGCCTCTGGCCGCGCCCTGGACGCCTTGTCCTTGGGGGAAGATACCGCCGAGACTTTGGGCTTCGCCATGAACCGGGTGCGGCTGCAGGTGATCGTCGGCACGGCGTTGTCGGTGGGGGCGGCGGTTTCGGTGACCGGCGGCATCGCGTTTGTGGGCCTGGTCGTGCCCCATTTGCTGCGGCCTCTGGTGGGGTTCGAGCCGCGGCGGCTGTTGGTGGCCAGCGCCCTGGGCGGCGCGGCATTGATCCTGGCGGCGGACATCGCGGTGCGGCTGATCTCCGAGCAAACGGAACTGAAGTTGGGGGTGCTCACCGCCATGGTCGGCGCGCCGTTCTTCTTGTTCCTGATCTACAAGACCCGGAGCCAAAACCAGTGAACATCCTGACGGCGGACCGGGTCGGCGTCGATTTTCGTGCCACCGTCGCCCTGGGGAGGGTCTCCATTGATTTGGCCGAGGGTGAAATGGTGGGCCTGATCGGGCCCAACGGCGCCGGCAAGACCACGTGTTTGCGGGCGCTGGTCGGTTTGTTGCCACCCACCCGGGGCGCTGTGATGTTTCGGGGTAAGGATATCGCCAAGGCCAACCGCAAACTCCTTGCCCGGGCGATCTCTTACTTGCCCACCGGGGCACCGTGCCATTGGCCCATGTCGGTGCGCCGGGTGGTCTCTCTTGGCCGCCTCCCCCACCTCGCCAACCAAGGCGACCTGAAGACGTCCGACGAGTCGGTCATTGATGACGTCATGGAACAGGCGGATGTTGTGCAATTTGCCGAGCGCCCGGTCACGACCCTGTCCAGCGGTGAGCGGATGCGGGTGATGGTGGCCCGGGCCTTGGCGCAATCCCCGAAAGCGCTTTTGGCGGATGAACCGGTAGCGACGTTGGACCCATACCACCAATTGCGGATCATGGAGTTGCTCGCGGCCCTGGCACGGCGCGGCAGCGGTGTTTTGGCGGTGATGCACGACTTGTCCCTGGCGGCACGGTTCTGCGACCGTTTGGTCTTGTTGGTGGATGGGGCCATCGCTGCCGAAGGGCCGCCCGAGGCCGTGCTTACCCCGGACCGCTTGCGGGCCGCTTATGGGGTCGATGTGATTTCTGGGCAGGCGGGCTCCCAGGTATACGGCCTGCCCGACGGGCCGGACAAGGCCGTCACGGCCTGAATGTCAGCGTGTCGCGAGAGATCTCGTAACTGGACAGTCTGCTGAGGAAACTCATCCCCAGCAGGGATTGCGTGAGTTCCCCTTGGGAGATGGAGGCATCGACGTTGCGCAGCGTGATCGTGCCCACGGAAACCTCGCTGAGGAAAACCGTCGCCGAATAAACGATGCCGTTGGCGGTGCGGATCGCCTGGTTGAAGACCAATCCGACGGGATCAATTCCGACCCGTATCGCGTCGTTCAGCGTCAAGGCGACATGGGAAGCTCCGGTATCGACCAGGAACCGCACACGCGCGCCATTGACCTCGCCATCCACAACAAACTGCCCGTTTGCTTCGGTACGGAACGTCATGGCTTCACCCTGGACAACCCCGCGCGTCGGAAGAATCTCTGCAACTAATCGATCCCTCAGATCGGCGGCGTCATGGCGAAAGCTGTAGGCCAGGACCAGCGCGGCACCGATGGCGACCCAAATGGCGGCGTAGCGCAGCGCCAAGCCTGGCCGGGTACGCATACGCACCGCCAACGCGCCGCCAATCAAGGCGATCCAAAAGATCCGCTCAACCAGATGGGCTTGCTCGCGGGAGCTATCGACGGAGCCCGGAAAAAGCCCGGCCAAATAAACCACCAGCGCAGTCAGGGTGAGCGCACCGATCAGAAAAATAAGGAAATTCCGGGTCAGGTGCGGCCTCGTGGTGCAATGGCGAAGAGTTCAGGCACCCGGTAAATATTGGCCTGAATCACTCCGCGCGC
>JAKZSO010000119.1:0-2902 GCA_047517625.1 Alphaproteobacteria bacterium | reverse complement strand
CCCCGGGCCTGTACGGCATGGCAGACGTCTTGGGGCTGACCGATTAGTCCCCGGGCGCGCTTTCTTCCGGCGCCTCGTGAAAATGCAGTTTGCTCTGAAATGAATCGATGACCGTCATGATGCGGCCGCCCCAAGGCGCTTCCTCGATACCGGGGCGCATGAACGGGTACCCTTTGGAGGTGATCTCGGCGTGAAAGGCATCCAACTCGGTGGTGCGGACGAACACGCCGGAGCCCGGCGTACCGTCCCCATGTGCTCCGATAAATGCAACACCAGCCCGCCTCGGGAAATTTGGAGGTACCAGGGACCGCTCTCGCCGGTTCGGTTTTCCCAATCCACGGTGAAGCCAAGAAACCCCAAATAAAAATCCTTGGCCCGGGGCAGATCGAAAATACGAAGAATCGGGACGGCCTAGAACGCGCCCCGACGCGGTCACTCCGCCGCTTGTTCTGGCGCCCGCCACAACGCCAATGCGGCTTTCAGGGCATTGGCCACTTCCAGGCGTTCGTCAGGGCTCAGAAAAGCCCCGACGGTCAGGCGCTTTTCACGGTTTGTCAGCACCAGCTGGCTGTGGTGTTCCGGCGGGGTATCCATCAAAACCCGCATCCACGCTGGCTCGAAAGTCCACACCCGGACCCGGCCCGACGGAAACACCCGGCGCACCAACAGCTCTTTGGCCCCCAGCTGGATGGTCTCAAAAATGCGGCCATCGCGGTAATTGAGCTTGAAGGCCAAATAAATTAGCAGGACATCCAAGCCAAAGAGGCCGAAGACCGGCCATGCCCCCTGGGCCAAAAACGCCAGTCCAGCGGAAAAGCTGACGCCGCCGATGAAAATCATCAGAAAAAGAAAGCCGGTGGGGGACAAAGACCGATGGGGGCGGAGCACCGCGTTGAACGCGAACGGCGTATTCTGTCCCGCAAGAAGCGCTGGATCCTCGACTGGGGCTGGCGTCTGGATACCCATGGCGACACACTAGCGGGCCTCTTGGGTTCCGGCAATCCCACCGAATCCACCATATTAGAAATAGTACGGTCGTAAGAAATTCATGAAGGAGTCTGATATTGCTGCGTTTTTCGAGCGCCTATCGGCGGCAAACCCGGAACCCAAGGGCGAGCTGGCCCACCACAGCACCTTCACTTTGTTGGCGGCGGTGATGCTTTCGGCCCAGGCCACGGATGCCGGGGTGAACAAAGCCACCCCCGCCCTGTTCGCCGCCGCCGACACGCCCCAGGCGATGGTGGAGCTGGGGGAGACCGCGGTGCGGGATTTGGTCAAGTCCATCGGTCTTTACAAGACCAAGGCTAAAAACCTTGTGGCCTTGAGCCAGCAGCTTATCGACCGCCACGCCGGCACGGTGCCCCACGACCGCGACGCTTTAGAGGCCTTGCCGGGAGTGGGGCGGAAAACCGCCAATGTGGTGCTGAATATCGCCTTTGGCGAGCCGGTGATCGCCGTGGATACCCACGTTTACCGGGTTTCGAACCGCACGGGTCTGGCCCCGGGCAAAACCCCGGCGGCGGTGGAGGCGAATCTGCTGAAAACTGTGCCCGATAGATGGAAAAAACACGCCCACCATTGGCTGATCTTGCATGGGCGCTATGTGTGCACGGCGCGCAAACCCAAATGCCCGGACTGTTTGGTGGCCGACTTGTGCGGTTTTGAGGACAAAACTGCCGCCCTGTAGAACGGGTTCAGCCCCCGGCGCCGCGTACCAGCAACGCGGTGATGCAGGCGGCTTGCGCCGCCGGGCCGACGCCCCTCGGTAAAACCTCGGCATGTTCCACGCGAAACAGGCCGCCGCCCAGGGTTTGGTACAAGAACAGGTGCAAGACACAGTCTTCACCGGCGGCGTATTGCAGCACCTGGGCCGTGGGCTCCCTGCGGTCCAAATCCGGATCGCCCAGCAGCGTCGCAACCTCAAACGGCGATAGGCCGAAGAATTCCGTCAGTTCCATGGTTGGCGGCGATGGCGGCGGCGGGACAACAGGCGCCGCCGGGGGAAGAGCGGCGACCTGGGCCTCAGCGGCGGGCCGGGCGGCTACAACTGCCTGGGTTTGGGGCTGGGGCTGGGCTGTTGTAACCGGACCCGCGGGCCCAACTGGGGCACAGGCCGCCACGGTCAGTGCCCCCACCAGCACCAGCCAAATGCCGAACTTCACGTGGGTCAATCCACCGCCCCATCGTCGGGCGACACGGATTTGAATATGTGCACCATGGCGGCGGCGGCGATCACCGGGGCCGCCAAGTTAACGAATGGAATGGTGAACAAAAACGCGATGCCCGCCCCGGCGGTCCAAATGCGCCATCGGTTTTCATGGCGCAGCGTGCGGGCTTGCGTTGCGTCCAGGTGCCGGTGGGCGGCCAATTCAAAATACTCACGGCCCAAAAGATAGCCGTTGATCCCATAGAAGGCGACCGGAACCAGCGGGGGAAACAGCAAAAGAAACAGATAGATCGGGATCGCCAGCACATTCACCCCGATCGCCACGGTGACGAACCATACCGACGATATCAATCCGGAAATGAAATCGGGGCTTTGGCCGGGCGGATCGTCTGGATAGTGCGCGACTTCGGTGGCCGCGGTGACGTCTTCGACGAACAATTCCACCATCATGGTCGAGACGGCGGGAAACAGCACCCAGGCCAGGGCCAAGGTGGCGAACCCTCCCAAAAACTGAATTGCCGTGCCGATCCACGGGGTGTCAACCAGGCCGTATTGGACCAGCGCCCACTGCACCGCCAGCGCCAGCCCGACAAAGCTCAACGCGGCCAAACCAAGCGCGCGGATCAGTACCCGGCGAAAGACGGGGGCAGTCGTTTGCTGGAATGCCAAAAGACACGCGGCGGAAACGCCCATTAGCCGTGCAATTCCTCGGAGTGCGGGGAAACTGGTCTACAC
>JAKZSO010000118.1:0-8319 GCA_047517625.1 Alphaproteobacteria bacterium | reverse complement strand
GGCTGGTGGTTCACGCCCTGGGCGGCGAACCTGGCATCTATTCGGCCCGGTGGGCGGACGATTCCGGCGGCTTTCAAGGCGCCATGGAACGGGTGAACCGGGAAGTGGCCGCAACGGGCGGCTCGGACCGGTCCGCCCATTTCGTTGCCGCCCTGGCCCTGGCCTGGCCCGACGGCCATGTGGAGATGTTCGACGGCAGAGTCGATGGCACCCTGGCGTGGCCAACCCGGGGCGGTCACGGCTTCGGCTATGATCCCATGTTCGTGGCCGACGGCTATGACGTGACGTTTGGTGAAATGGATCCGGCGAAAAAGCACGCCATCAGCCACCGGGCCGACGCCTTTCGCAAGCTAATCGATGGCTGCTTTAGTCGCCACAATTGACAAGCGCTGCTTCAGCACCCGAAAATGATTTTCGCGCGGCGCTGGGCGTCTATGTGCACTGGCCGTTTTGCCTTGCCAAGTGCCCCTATTGCGACTTCAACAGTCATGTCCGCGATGCCGTCGACCAAGACCGCTGGCAACGGGCATACCTGACCGAAATCCGCGCCAGCGCGGCCCGGGCACCGCAAAAACCCCCGGCCACATCGGTCTTTTTCGGCGGCGGAACGCCCTCGCTGATGGAGCCCGCCTTAGTGACGGCGATTCTTCGCGCCATTTCGGACGAAATCGGCATTGCCGCGGGGGTAGAGATTACGATGGAGGCCAACCCCACCTCCGCCGAAGCCGCCAATTTCCAGGCCTACCGGGCTGCCGGGGTGAATCGGCTGTCGCTGGGCATCCAGGCCCTGGATGACGCGGCGCTGAAATTCCTCGGCCGGGAACACGATGTCGACTCTGCCCTGGCGGCTTTGGCCGCCGCCAAAAAAGCATTTGACCGGGTGTCTTTCGATTTGATTTACGCCCGGCCCGGCCAAACCGTGGATCAATGGCGTGGGGAATTATCCCGGGCCCTGGATTTCGGCACCGGCCATTTGTCCCTGTATCAGCTGACCATCGAGAAGGGCACGAAGTTCGCTGAAATCCAGGCTCAAGGCGGCTTAATGGTCGCCGACGACGACATGGCGGCAGACTTGTTTGAAGCCACTCAGAAGATCTGCGCCGCCGCCGGACTCGCGGCTTACGAAATCTCCAACCACGCCCGGCCCGGAGAACAATGCTCCCACAACATGGTGTATTGGCGCTCCCGCGACTGGCTGGGCATCGGCCCGGGCGCCCATGGCCGCCTGACAACGTCGGCAGGGAGGTTAGCGACGACCCAGCACCGCGGCCCCGAGGCTTGGTTGAATGCGGTGAAGGAATTCGGCACCGGCGCATTGTCCGAGACACACCTGGATGCCGCCGCGCGCCTGGAAGAAACCGTGCTTATGGGCTTGCGTTTGACCGAAGGATTGTCGGAAACTCGCTTCACGCAACAAACCGAACGCTCGTTCGAAAACGCCTTTGGCCCGGCCATGCGCGACCTGATTGCCGACGAATTCCTGGAATTGGCGGACGGAGCACTGCGGACAACAGCCAAAGGCCGCTTGGTTCTCAATCAGATCGTCGGCCAACTGATCGCCGCGGCTAGTTGACAATCAGGGCGAACGTCACTGGCGCCGGGTCGATGACTTTGAGGCCCTTGGCCTCGACCTCCATCACCGCCAGCCCGCGCTCCACCACGCCGTTAGCCAGGAATCGGAAAATTCCGTCCGCCCCGGCAAAGCCGCTGGACGAGCCGATGGCGGCGGCGGAGAAATTGGCGGTGCCGGTGCGCGACAACAACGCGGCCAAGGCTACCGCATCATAGGCCAAAGTGGCGATCCGGCTGGGGCGATAGCCGTGCAACCCGGTGAATCTGGCAAAAAATGCCGCCGATTGGTCCGGTGGCGGGGCGGCGAACCAGCCACCGACCAAGGATGGCTCCTGGCCCAAGGTCACGTCGTCCCACAATCCGGTGCCCAAGAACCGCACCAATTCCGGGTCCACATCAAAAAACGGCAGCAACGGGGCGACTTGGCGAAGCCGCGAGCCGCCCTCGGGGATCATCACTGCGTCATAGCCCAGCGCCCCCAGAGTTTCCGCGTCGTTCAGGCGCGCCAATTCCGCCACCGCCGCGTCGTCGGTGCGGGCCTGCAGCGCCCGGCGCTGGGCCGCCAATTGATCGCGGCGGAACTGGTAGTCGGCCAGCATCCGAACGGGATCCATCAAGTCTTGGCCGCCCTGGGGGTACAACTGGGTTTGGGTGACGCCGCCGCCGTTGGCGACGGCTGCGGCCCGCAGGGCATCGATAACGGCAAAGCCATAGGGCGAGTCCGGTGCCAGCACGGCAAACCGGGTTAGCCCCTGGGAGACCGCATAGGCCACCACCCGCTCCACTTGCTGCTGGGGCATGAACGCCAACAAAAACACGCCGTTGCCGGCGACCGTGGCGTCGGTGGAAAATGCCACCATGTTGACGTCCCGGGCCCGGGCAGGGGCGGCGGCGGCCGTCACCGAGGCACTGAACACCGGCCCCAAGATCAATTGTGCGCCCTCCGCCAGCGCCGCATCGGCTGCCGCCCGGGCGCCTTCCGGGGTCCCCATGGTGTCCCTGGGCAGCAACACCAACTGGTCCCCACCGATCTCGTACAGCGCCATGACGGCGGCATCCAAAAGAGTCCGGCCCAAACCCTGCTCGGGCCCGGTCAGAGGCAGCAGCAAGCCAACCCGGATCGGCCCACCGTCCTCGGGCCGGACCAGTTGGGGCACCTCGGGCGGCGCCGGAACCTCTAACGGGATGACCGCCTGATCAAAACCGGGAATGGGTGTTTCGGCCAATTCCAGAGGGGCTGGGGGCAGGGCCTGGGGGTCGACGGGAGGCACAAATGCCTCTGCCCTGCCGGCGGCGTCCTCAGGGGCAGCGGCGGCCGGCGTGCCAACTGGCGCAACGGGTCGGTTCGCGCTAACTGTGTCGGCGCATCCACCGGCAAGACCCAGGACGGCGACCAACCATGCCCCGGCGACAAGTTTCTTCACAGAACGGTGGGGCGGGGAATGGGGCTGGCGGGCGGTCATTGGCGCCGTCCAAGAGTAAGGGCGGGTCAGAGCGAAGTAAACCAAAGCCACACCAGCGTGCCGTCAAGAAAAAGGCAGAGTTGAAGTCCGGCCTCTATGTCGTGGCGACCCCCATCGGCAACCTCGGTGACATCACTCTGCGGGCGTTGGAAACGTTGGCCGCTGCCGATCTCATCGCCTGTGAAGATACCCGGGTCACGGCAAAGCTCCTGGCCCGGCACGGGATCAGCACCCCCACCACCCGGTTCGACGATCACAACGCCGACCGGGCCCGGCCCCGGCTGTTGGCGCGCATGAACGCTGGGGAGGCGGTGGCGCTGGTCGCCGACGCCGGGACACCGCTGATATCTGATCCCGGTTATTCGTTGGTTCAGGCGGTGATTGGTTCTGGGTTTGCGGTCTTTCCGATCCCCGGGCCGTCTTCGGTTTTGGCGGCCCTCAGCGTCGCTGGTTTGCCCACCGATCGGTTCTTGTTCGCGGGCTTTTTGCCACCAAAAAAATCGGCGCGGACAAAAGAGCTTGGTGGTCTGGCGGGCCAGCCAGCAACCCTGGTGTTTCTGGAATCACCCCGGCGATTGGCGGCGGCTCTGGCCGACATGGCTCAGGTGTTTGGCCCCCGGCCAGTGACAGTGGGCCGGGAACTGACCAAACGCTTCGAAGAACTGCGCCGCGGCACGGTGGACGAACTGGCCGATCACTACGCGAAAGCTGGGGCGCCAAAAGGCGAGGTGGTGATCGTTGTCGGCGGCGCCGGCGCGGCTCCCGATCCGACCGATGACCAGATAAAAGCGCTGCTGGCCGAAGCGTTGAAAGCCTCCTCTGTGCGGGGTGCGGTGGCCGCCGTCACCGAGCAAACCGGTTTGTCCCGGCGCCGGGTTTACGCTCTGGCCCTTACATTGACCTCAAAGTGATGACAGAGTTCGACGTGCATCAAGCCGGCGTTGGCAAGAAGCGCCGGGCCGAGAGTTCCGGCAGGCGCGCGGAAACCATGTGTGCCTGGTGGCTGCGGTTGAAGGGCTATCGCATCGTTGCCGAGCGATCCCGCCAGCCGGGTGGAGAAATCGATTTGGTCGCGGTGCGCGGAAGCGTGCTGGCGTTTGTCGAAGTCAAAGCCCGGGCCAGCGTCCAGGTTGCAGTGGAATCGGTTTCGCCGCGGCAACAGGCGCGGATCACCCGGGCGGCGCAATCGTTTGCCGCCGGCCACTCTGAATTCGACGCCCACACCATGCGATTCGACGTCATGCTGGTGGCGCCAAGGCGCAGACCGGTTCATATTCCCAACGCTTGGCATATACTGGATTGACGGCTCTAACCAAAGGTAACACCACATGATTGCAAGCCGACCCAGCCAAATTTTGAACCGCTTCGCCCGCGCCACGTTGATCGGCTCCGCCCTTGTTTTGGCTGCGTGCCAATCGCTGTTGGTCGGTGGCGCCGCGGTTGTCGGCGTGGCGGCAGTGCAGGAACGCTCGGTTGGCGCGGCATTGGACGACGCCACCATCCAGTTGCTGATCAATCAAAAGCTGCTGGAAACCGACCAGAATTTGTTCCTGCGGATAGGCATCGAAGTGGTGGAAAGCCGGGTGTTGTTGACCGGCAGCGTCAACATCCCAGACGACCGGGTGACCGCCGTACGCGCGGCGTGGCAGGTCGACGGCGTCCGCGAGGTTTTGAACGAAATCCAAATCGCCGAACGCGACGGGTTTATCACGTACCTGGACGACGCCCGTATTACCGCCCAGCTAAGATTCCAAATGCTCACCGACAGGGAAATCGCGGGTGTGAATTTTTCGGTCGATACCGTCATCGGCACGGTCTACCTGATGGGGATCGCTCTCGACCAGGCGGAATTGGACCGGGTCACCGATTACGCCCGGGCCATTTCCGGTGTGCAAAACGTCATCAGCCACGTGCGGCTGGCCGATGACCCCCGCCGTTAGCCCGTCTGCCCCTGACAGCGCGTGACCCGGCAAGTCGCGATTCAGATGGACCCAGTGGCCGGCATCGATATCGATGCCGACAGCACCTTTGTGCTGGCACTGGAAGCCCAGGCCCGGGGCCACGAATTGTTTCATTATGGCCCCCAAGATCTCAGCCTCAATCAGGGAAGAGTGATGGCCCGGGCGCGGCCCATGACGGTTCAACGGGCGCCGGATTCTCATGCCACCCTGGGCGACGCGATTGCCCTGGAGTTGACGGATGTCGATGTAGTTTTGATGCGCCAGGACCCGCCCTTCGATATGGCCTACATCACCGCCACCCATATTCTGGAACATATTCAGCCCAAGACCTTGGTGGTGAACGATCCGGTCAACGTGCGCAACGCCCCCGAAAAATTATTTGTCACGCATTTCGATGGGGTGATGCCGCCGACGCTGATTTCGTCGGACCGCTATGAAATTTTAGCGTTCCGGGCGGAACACAAAGACATCATCGTCAAGCCGCTGTTCGGCAACGGTGGCGCTGGCGTGTTTCACGTCACCCCGGACGATGAAAACTTGAACGCGCTATTGGAATTGTTCACCGGCCTGTACCGCGAGCCAATCGTGGTCCAGCGCTATGTCCCCGAAATTCGCCAGGGCGACAAACGCATTATCCTGGTGGACGGCAAACCGGTGGGGGCGCTGCTGCGGGTGCCCGCCCGGGGCGAAGCGCGATCGAATCTGCATGTCGGCGGCACCGCCCACCCGTCGGCGCTGACCAAGCGCGAACTTGAAATTTGCGAACGCATCGGCCCGACCCTGAAGGAAATGGGGCTGGTGTTCGCGGGCATCGATGTGATCGGCGATTGGCTGACCGAAATCAACGTCACCTCACCCACCGGACTGCAAGAAATCAATCGCTTCGACGGGGTGAAGCTGGAAGCGAATATTTGGGACGCGATCGAGGCTCGTCTTTAGTTCCCTATGAACCGGTGACAGAATCCTGAGAGGAAATCTTAGCGGCTAAATGGTGAAATCGTTTACCGACAGCAGCGGAATTAATTCTACGCCCTTTTCCCGTAGAGTAGCTTCCGCACCCTCACCCCGGTCGACGACCGTGACAGCCGTGTCCACGATACAACCAGCGGCCCGCACGGACTGAATCGCTTGCAGCACAGACCCACCAGAAGTGGTTACATCGTCAACCACAGCAATCCGCAGATTCGCCACGAGGTGTGGCTCGATCAATTCCTGAGATCCACGAGACTTCGCTTCCTTGCGAACAAGGAACCCGGGCAGCGATCTTTCAGACGTATGGCTTTGCATTGCGACGCACGCAACCAATGGCACCGCGCCGAGCTCAATTCCAGCAACGCCGTCTATTTCGATTTCTGCAAGTTTCTCCAAAATCATCTCAGAAATCAGGTTCGCGCCCTCCGGCAGACATGTGGTGGCTTTCATTTCAAAATAGAAATTGCTTGTGGCTCCGGAGGCCAACAGAAAATTTCCGCCGGTTTTCAGGGAGTAGTCTTTAATAAGATCGCGAAGACGCTTTTCGTTCTCATTGAGGACCAACGAGTCGGCATCTCTCCGTAGCGCGGCTACCCCGGTCATGCCACGTTCTCCCAAGCCATTTTGACAAAAGGTAATTTAGTACAACGACCCGTACCGAGCCGAAAATCTAGCCGCCAAGGGATGAACCCATCTTTGACAGCAAACGCCATTTACAGTGCCCCGTTAGGAGTTCCTGCAAGAATCTTGTAGCACCGCCGAGTCCACTGGACAACGATTTGTTGGGGGTAACTCAGTTAAGGTTAATTCTTATGATTTGGAACCCGGGAAACCTCCGATAGTGGTCGCCCGCATCAACACGGTGGCGTCCCAGGGCGTGGAGGTGTTGGAGGTCGATGTCCAGGTGCAAATCGCTTCCGGCGTGCCTGCCTTCACAGTGGTCGGCCTGCCCGACAAGGCGGTGGCCGAAAGCCGCGAACGGGTGCGCGCCGCTTTGGGTGCAATCGGCTTATCGCTGCCGCCCAAACGCATCACCGTGAACTTGTCGCCAGCCGATGTGTTGAAAGAAGGCAGCCATTTTGATTTGCCGATTGCCGTGGGCTTGCTGGTGTCCATGGGGGTGATCGGGGCCGAGGACGTGGCCGGGTTTTTCGTCCTTGGTGAATTGGCGTTGGACGGCTCTTTGGCCGCCGTGTCGGGTGTGCTGCCCGCGGCACTGGGGGCCTCGGCCCGGGTTATGGGCCTGATTTGCCCGGCGGTGTGCGGGCCGGAAGCGGCGTGGGCGGCGAAATTGGAGGTTTTGGCGCCGGAAAATTTGCTGGGGCTGGTGAACCATCTCAAAGGCACCCGGGTGTTGTCGCAGCCCGAACCGAAAATGGCGACCGACGTCACCAGCCATTTGGACATGCTGGACATTCGCGGCCAGGAGACCGCCAAAAGGGCGCTAGAAGTCGCAGCCGCCGGTGGCCACAACATGCTGATGATCGGGCCGCCCGGTGCCGGCAAATCCATGTTGGCGGCGCGCCTCGCGGGCATTTTGCCGCCCATGGATGCGGCGGAAACGTTGGAGGTTTCCATGATCCATTCGGTGGCGGGCATGCTGGACGGCGGCGCATTGACCCGGACCAGACCATTCCGTGACCCTCACCATTCGGCCTCCCAGGCGGCCATGGTCGGCGGCGGCCACCGGGCGAAACCCGGCGAGGTTTCATTGGCCCATGGCGGCGTGTTGTTCCTGGACGAGCTGCCGGAATTCAACCGCCCGGTCTTGGAAGCCCTGCGTCAGCCGTTGGAAACCGGCCGCGTCACCGTCGCCCGGGCCAACGGCCACATCACCTATCCCGCCCGGGTCATGTTCGTCGCGGCGATGAACCCCTGCCGGTGCGGATTTTTGGATGACGCGTCCCAGGCCTGCGCCCGGGTGCCGAAATGCGCCCGGGAATATCAGGACAAAATCTCCGGCCCCATGCTGGACCGGATCGATCTGCATGTGGATGTGCCGGCGGTGGAAGTGGCCGATTTGGCCCTGCCCCCGGCGTCGGAGGATTCCGCCACCGTCGCTGCCCGGGTAACAGCGGCCCGTGAACCGGCTGCCAGTGAAAATCCATGGCCAGGGATGCGTGGGGATCAAAGCCTACGAAGGTGCCCCACGGGTATTCGGCATCGTCCCCACCGATCTCGGTGATCGTGCCGCCGACATGAGCTTCGACACGGATTGTTCACAAACACCCGGAAGGCTTGGCGCTGGCCGCAGGGAACCTCGATGGTTTTTTCGATAGGGCCCAGTTCAGTTTCGGTAATGATCATCGGACCAATTGCGGCGGCTAGCCGCCGCAGGCGTTCTTGTAGCC
>JAKZSO010000117.1:0-8787 GCA_047517625.1 Alphaproteobacteria bacterium | reverse complement strand
TCATAGAACCACGATTAGAACGCACATGGCTTGATGATCGGGGCCTGCCAGGTTTCCGATTTGGCGTTCGCGGTGCGCGAAATCAAAATCCTGACTTGAACAAAACAACTCCGGGATTGGGCGTCCATCGCGATAGCTTGTTCAACGAATGATGCATGATTGCGGGCCGTCCGGGTTCGCCAAAAAACGTCTATTTCACTGGTATCGAGCGGAAATAACTCATACCCAAGGTGGGCTTCAGCTTCGATGTTGACATACGAACCTCGCCCGATCACATCGTGGAGCCGATTTTCGGCATCAAAAACGCCCCACCGAAAACCGGTTAATTCCCAGGCCAGAGTACCGAGGTTCGTGGCGAGCAAACTTGCCCGCATAATTTGATTGGGATCGTTCCAATTGACGGTGACCGGGCCGTCAAAAACCAAGTTAAAGCCGAGGGGTGCTGCGCCGGCCCAATCTTCTGTGTCTGTTAGGTCCTGGGAATGGGCTTGGCCACCGATCACGGCCAGTTGGAGTACAAAAATAGCGAGAATGAGCCCGCGAATCACCAGCGATATTTTCCAACCGCAGATGTTCGAGACGCTTTGACGATTTTGGCACATTAACCAATCGCGTCCAACACTCGGCCCCGGCAAGAATCCGGTGGAAATCCGGGCGGCGGGTTGGTACCTGTGTGGGAACCTGATTTTGGGGGGGCGTGAATGTGTTGAGAAAGTTGGTGGTGCCGCTGGTGGCCGCGGCGGTCATTGTGGCGTTGGCGGTGGCTCTGTGGTCCATGTCCCAACAACCGCCCTCGGTGAGCGGGCCGCCGCCCCTTGGCGCAGCGGCGTCCGACCCTGTTGCCGAAGCAGCCCCGCCGGAGCCTGGCGCGCCGCCCCCTGAGGCACAAAACCCCGCAATCGTGGCGGCACAGGGGCCAGCGCCATGGCCGGTGCCAGAGACCGTGGCCGGCCCCGCGAGGGTCCCCTGGCCGGGGGTGGTGATCGTCGACAATGTTTGGCTTCACCTGGATGGTCTGAAACCACCCAGAGAGAACGGCGACTGCCGCCGGTTCGCCGTCGTCTTTCAGTGCACGACGGTTTCGCGCGGCGCTTTGGCTGAGGTTGTCGCCGGCAAACATCTTGAATGTGACGTCACTCAATACCGGGGCGATGCCCGCAACTGGGGAACCTGCCGCCAGGTAGACCGGGCGACCGGCGCGGTGATCACGGACGCGCCCACAATCAACGCCCAGTTGGTTCTGGCGGGCTGGGCGTACGCCGATCCCATTCACACGGACGCCCTTGCGCCAGCCGAGGCGGAGGCGGAAGCCGATGGACTTGGGATTTGGAGCGCCTTCATGCGGACATCGACAATCGCCACCCAGGCGATCGGCGGCAATGCCGTCATCCGCGGCGCCAACATCCTCGACGTCAGGGAAATTGATATCCACCTGCTGGGAATCGATGCACCGGAGGAGACCCAACAATGCGCCCAGAATGGCATTTCCTATCCGTGCGGGGTGATGGCGCGGGCCCACATTGTCGCCTTGTTGGCAGGGCACAGGGTGTATTGCGAGATCCACCAATTCGACGGTGATGACCGGGCGTGGGGGGTTTGTACCGACGCCGACCCGACCGGCCGCGCCGCGCTGGCCGGGGCGATTTCCGTCAACGAATTGATGGTCAGGAGCGGGTGGGCGGTATCCGCCCCCCGGGACGGCGCGGATTTTTCGGCCGCCCAAGCCGCGGCCCAGCGGGACGGCGCCGGCATGTGGGGTGGCGACTTCATCTACCCCGCCAACTGGCGGGCCGGGAAACGCAAACAATGAAAACCCGGACACTCATGATTCTGGCGGCGCTGGCGTGCGGCGGCTTGGCGCCGGGGTCCGCCGGGGCCCAGGAGGTTACCGGTAACATCCGCGTTTACGACGGCGGCGCGATCGAAATCTTCCGTCAGTGGCTTCACTTGTTCGGGGTGACCGGTCTTTACGCCCATCAGCTGTGCGACGCGGACGGGGTGGCGTGGGAGTGCGGCGTGGCGGCGCTGGGTTGGAGCGCCGACGTCACTAGCGGCAACCGGTACCACTGTACGTTCCAGGAACTGCCCGATGATTTGCGCAGATGGGCGACGTGTGTGGAGATCGATCCACAGACCGGAAACCCGGTTGGCGAGTGGGAGTCCGTGAACCAGCAGTGGGTGCGGTCTGGGTGGGCGCTGGCCAACCCCGGTCAGACGGACCTGTATACCGGGGATCAACGGGCGGCGCAGGAATCTGGGGCCGGGATTTGGCGTCTCGGCGGTCCCCCCGCAACCCCGGCGCCCGCCGCCACGGTTTCCGGGCCGGCATTCGTGGTCGATGGCAATACGCTGGAGATCATTGGCGCGCTTGTAAAGCTGTTCGGGTCGGACGCGCCCGAGCTCCGGCAATTTTGTCTGGTGGAGTCGCGGTTCGAGTGCGGGTACTCCGCGCGCGCTCACCTGGCGGCGCTGGTTCGCGGCAACGAAGTGACCTGCGAAATGGTGCCGGGGCCGCGCAATTTCGGACACTGCCGCATCACCGGCGGCGATGGCGGCCCGACGCTGGCCGAACAAATGGTTGCCGATGGCTGGGCGGTTACCGACCGCCGGGTTTCAATAGATTTCGGGGCAATTGAGCTGGAGGCGCGGCGGGAAAACCTCGGCATGTGGGCCAGCACCTTCGTCCGGCCCTCCCAATGGCGAACCGGCCAGCGCTAGCCGGGACACACCTCCCAGCCACCTTCGATCCGATCAAGCCTGGTTTGGGCCAGGGCAACCAAAACCGTGGCGCCCTCATGCAAGTATTGAGGTCTGGCCCGCCAGGGTGTCACTGACCGAAGGGCCAAACCCGACCGGCGGCACCGCTTGGAGGTCGCGTGACCAACGCACGGGAATAAATCGGTATCGCCAAGTGTTTGTACACTGAGACGGGTGGGTGGCCCCCGCCCCGTTTCAATTGTGTCCGATCAAGGAGGAAGAACCATGAAAATTCGTGCTTTGGCTTTAGCGGCGGCATTGGCCGCTTTCGCAACGCCGGCGTTGGCGTTTCACTGTCCGGCGGACGGCCGGATCATTGAGGCCGCGATCGCCCTTAATCCTGCCCTGACAGCAGAGCAATTGGTTTTCGTTCGCGCTCTGTGGGACGGCGGTATGGCTCTCCATGCCGCGGGGGACCACACTGGTTCTGTGGCGCTGTTGCACCAGGCCATGGACATGCTTGGCCTGGAGCACGCCTAGGCGAGGTTTTGGTTGGGAGGAGTCTGGAGCGTCCCGCTGGTAGTGGAAGATTGAGCCCACTCACCGGCGGGCGCGCCGGGCCCCTGGGACCACCGCGCCAATGGTTCGATCAGATGTAATGAAGTCGTGCCCAACCGCCGCAAACTGATCATCGATAACATCCCGCATTTGCGCCGATACGCGCGGCCGCTGGTGGGGGATCAGACGCGGGCTGACGATCTGGTTCAGGACTGCCTGGAACGGGCCTGGATTCGTCGCACCCAGTGGCGGGCCGGTTCCAACATGCGGGCCTGGTTGTTCACGGTGCTGCACAGCGTCCACGCCAACGCCGCTCGCAAATACAGCAACGAACCCCTCTCTACGCTGTTGCGGGAAGCTTCCCCGGAAATGACCACCAGAGCCACACAGGGGGATCGGCTCGAAGTGCGCGGACTGGAGGCCGCCCTTAATGCGTTGCCCGAAGCCCAACGCGCCGCGGTGTTGATGGTGGGCCTGGAATCACTCAGTTACGCAGACGCCGCCCAGGCGCTTAATGTGCCCATCGGTACGCTGATGTCGCGTTTGCACCGGGGCCGCGAGCGTCTGCGGGCATTGTTGGCCGATCCCGGGCAAATCGACCGGGCCCCAGAGTCGTCCTCGTTATCAAAGGTAGTTCCATGAGGAAGAAAAACGTCACCGAGGAAGAACTGCATCAACATCTGGACGGCGAGCTTCCGCCCAGCCGAGTCCGGGATGTGGAAGCGCATTTATTGGCGGACCCGGATTCCGCATCACGGGTCGCCGCTTATCGCCAGCAAAAGTCGGCACTGCACGCCCGGTTCGACGGAGCCCTGGGTGAAATCGTGCCTGAGCGGTTGTTGGCGGCCGCTGGGCCAGACAACCGCCGATCATTGGGATTGGTTTTGAAGCTGGCAGCTGCGGTCCTATTGCTGGCCGCGAGTTGGTCGGCGGGCTGGGCGATGCGCGGCGGCGAAGGGGTCGCTTTGGCGCAGCAGGCCGCTCTTGCCCACGCCGTATTCACGCCAGAAAAACGGCATCCGGTGGAAGTGGATGGAGGCCAGGAGGAGCACTTGGTGGCATGGTTGTCGAAACGCCTCGGGGCGCCTTTGCGCGCTCCGGCCCTGAATTCACAGGGATACACGTTGGTGGGCGGCCGGCTTTTGACCGGGTCGGAAGGACCCGCCGCCCAGTTCATGTACGAAAATGAAATTGGCGAACGCTTGACGCTTTATGTGGCTGCAATCAGTCCTTTTGCCACTGAAACTGAATTCCATTTTGTGGAACAACTGGGCCTCGCTATGTTTTTGTGGGTGGACGGTCCGCTGGGATTCGCGCTGACGGCCCGGGCCGAACGGGAGGCCTTGTCGACGATCGCTCGTGAGGTTTACGAGCAGTTAATGATTTAAGAGGAGACCGACGTGCTTGTTATCGCCAAAGCATTGAGACTTTTTGCGGCGGGCCTAACTGCGGCATTCGTTCTTGGCGTCCAACCTGGGGCGGCGCACGGGCCTAACGGCGAAATGGGGGGAGAGGTGCCGACCGTCGCTGGGCCTTTTGCCTTGACCGACCACAGCGGGAACCCGGCCTCCAACGAAGACTTCCTCGGCCAGTACATGATCGTGATTTTTGGTTATACCGTCTGTCCCGACTTTTGCCCGCTGGAGCTCCAGAACGCCGCCGCGGTCCTGGATGCGCTGGGGCCGGCCGGCGGCAAGGTGCAGCCGCTGTTTATCACGATTGATCCAGAGCGCGACACACCGGAAACCTTGGCGGAATACGTTCGCCATTTTCACCCAAAGATCATTGGCCTGACCGGGTCCATGGACGCGATTCACGTCGCCGCGGATGGCTTTGGCATGTGGTTCGAAAAAACAGCCGTGCTCACGACACCCGATGGATTGATTTATTTCGTCTCTCATTTGGCCTTGAACTATGTCGTGGGCCCTGATGGCGCGATCATCATGGCCTTCCCCTCTGGCACCGGCCCGGAGGAGATTTCAGCCGCGATCCTAGAGCACATGAAGACCGGCGGCGCCGAAGCCGGCGCAATCTGAGGCCTGCCGGGGACCTAACGGCCGGCGGCCCGCAGGCGAATCTGGGCAGCCTCAAAAAACACCGCGTCGGCATCTACCTCCATGGCCCGGGCCTGATAGAGGGCGCCCAAGGCCTCCAGAGTTTCCGCGACCGCCAAAGCATCCCCGCCCAGCGTTCGTAAACGCACGTCCAGGGCGCGGTCATACAAACGTTCGGCCTCCTTATCCCTGCCCCGCCCATACACGGTCTTTGCCAAACCCATCAGCACGGTGGCCACATCCGGGTGGCTCGGCCCAACCGCATCCTCGGTAATCGCCAGCGCCCGCAG
The DNA here is from genome assembly GCA_047517625.1 of Alphaproteobacteria bacterium. Taxonomy (GTDB): domain Bacteria; phylum Pseudomonadota; class Alphaproteobacteria; order UBA2966; family CAIVPW01; genus JABHVE01. The sequence goes on along the minus strand of JAKZSO010000117.1, from coordinate 3,188 downwards.
ATAGGCGTCCTCGGATTCCGGCAATCGGTTTTGCTCCCGGTACACCGCCGCCAGCCCGGTCAGCGGGGCCGACAGCGCCGGGTGAGAAGGGCGTCCCTGGGCCAGGGCAATCGCCAACGAAAATTGCCGCCCCGCCACGGCCATGGCGCCCGCGGTCAACGCCGCGTTGCCAGCAGCCATCCCGTCGCGCCATTCCCGCGATTGGGGCTCCGCGGTGACTGCGCCGGGTTCGGCAGTCTCCACGTCATGCGCCAACCCGGGGAGTGCCCCGGGGGGACGAAACGCCGCGTACAATCCCCCAGCAAACACCAGGATCAGCAGTGCCGTCAGTGCAAGAAATCTAGTCATCCCCGACTATCCGATGACCGGCGATGGAAGGGCAAGGGCCTCGGCCGCTGGCGGCCGGCCGCCGCCACCCATAAGGCCTAGCCGCCGCGGTTGCGCAGTGTTCACCGAACCGTGGCTAGTGCCGGTCAGCGCCCTCGGCGATACTGCGCCGATGCGTTTTTGGCTGACGACAATTTTGGCGGCATTCGCCCTCTCCGCCGTCGCGGTTGGGGCCATGGCCGCGCCCATCGACGATGGCCTGGCGGCCTTTGAAGCGGAGCAATACGAAGCTGCGCTGGAAATTTTGCGGCCGCTGGCCGAGGCGGGAAATATCGAAGCCGCTTACACGGTTGGCGTCATTTACGACTTTGGCCGGGGCGTCAATCAGGACGATATGGCGGCCGGTATTTGGTACCGGATTGCCGCCGAACAGGGCATGCCAGAAGCGCAGTTAGGCATGGCGGTCTTGTTCGACACCGGGGAGGGGATTCTGCAAAGCGTCGTCGAAGCTTTTGCCTGGTCCGCCATCGCCGCCGATCAGGGTTTGCGCCGGGCAGAGCGATTGCGTGATTCGGTGCGCAGCGTTATGAGTCGCCAGGATCGGCTAATCGCCGACGAATTGAAGGCACAATACTGGGACCTGTATGTGGTTCCGTTTCAAAAATGACCGCTGGCGGGCCGTGGCCAAACCCTGGGCGATCGTCGGCGCGCTGATTTTTTCCCTGACCGTGGGGTCCGCTCCCGGGCCGGCTGTTGGCGCGCTGCCACCGGTGGTTTTCGGCCAGTTCGAAGCCTTGGCCATTTTGGCCCCCAGTCCCTTGGTCCGCCGGATTCAGGAACTGCTCACCGAACTGGGGGAGTACGACGGCCCCGCCGATGGCCGCATGAACGACGATACTTTGGCGGCGGTCAAAGGCTACCAGCGGCAATCTGGGCTGGACGACGATGGCCGGGTGACCCAAGCCCTGATCGACCACATCGAATTCACCGGCAGGGCCATCGAGCTCGGAGAAAAGGTCGAACGCATTCGCGCCGGCCAAATTGACGTGGCGGAACAGGCGCTGATGACCCGGCCCGAAACCCGGGCGCTGCTGGAAGCCAATTTTGACGACGAGCGTGCGGACCCAACCCGGGACGTGTACAAATGCTTCGCCGCGCCAGATGCCCGGTGCCTGTTGGAGGAAGCCCTGAACAGCGCCAAATCCGTCAATCGCGATCGTTTCCGGGATTGGGTGTTGGGGGAAATTGTTGTGGCCCAAGCCCAAGCGGGGTTGGTGGCGGCGGCCATGGACACCGCGGCCCGGATCGGCGATCCCCGGCTGATCATCGTGGCGCTGGGCAACATGGCCTCGGCCGAGGCCCAGTCGGGGGCGGTGGATCAAGCCTTGGCGGCGGCCCGGGTCATTCCCGATCCTTGGGCCCGGGCAAAGGCGCTGGCCGCTGTTGTCGCGGCGATGGCCGCGGCAGGCAACCCCCAGGCCATGGCGACCGCGGTGGACGAAATTATTGGCCTCAGCCGCACCCTGCCGGCGGAACGCGGCCCCGCACAATTTCTGGCGGGCCTCGCCACCGAGTTGTGGCGTCAGTCCGGCGACGTCTCCGGCCAAGTCTTGGCGGACGCCTCCGATCGAATAATGGCCGAGGCGGCGGCGCGTATGGAGCCGGTGGATGTCGGAAAGTTTCGACCGGGGGCAAGCGCGGTGGCAGTGGCTCTGGCCGATCTTGGCCGGGTAACCGAGGCCGTGGACGCCCTAGAAACGCTGGATGCGGACAGCGATCGACGCCCTGTTTTTGCCGCCCTGGCGGCCGCGGCGACCCGCCAGGGCCGGTTTCTTGCCGGCGCTTTCTACGCCGCTGAAATCACCGAAGCCCGATACTGGGTGATCACGCTGGCAGAGATCGGCGGAATTCAGGCCCAGGCCGGGTTCGATGCCGAAGCCAAAGGAACCCTTGCCCAAGCGCTGGCCGATGCCAAAGGTATCGATTACCAGCAATCGTTTGCCCGCTCCCATGCGCTGCGTGCCGTGGCCATCACCCTGGTGGCGGTCGGCTCGGTGGACCGTGCGCTGGAAGCGACGAATTTGATCCAGGATCCCCGGGTCATGGCCGAGGCCCTGTGGACGGTGGCCCTGGCCCGGACCCCTGGCGCCGCTTCCGAGAACACCATGGCCCGGTTCAATATCTTGGTGGCGTCATTTCCCAGCGCCTTGGATCGAACCTGGGTGCTGTGCAACGCCGCAATTCGCGCGAGGTCCCAGGGCAATTCGGGCATTGCCCAAACCCTGCTTTCCCGCGCCTTGGCGGAAGCACAAAGCATCCAGGATCCCTGGGCTCGAGCCCAGGCATTGGCGAAAGCCGCGACCACCCTGGTCACGTTGGCGGGCGCGCCCTAGCCGCCGAATCAGCGGTTTTGTGACGTTGTCACATTAAACCGAACGGTCGGTCGGCTCGCCAGCTCCCTGGGCTCTATAACCTCAATGATTTCAACGGATTAACCCAGGTTTCCCAATAATACCCTATGAAATAATGCTGGTACTGGTTGTGATGTAACTCATTGAGAACGTTACGTTTTCTCAAAACCCCTGCTTGAACCCGATCCCGTGGGGGAGCATATCTAGCGCACAACAAAGACCCAAACCCGAATTTGCGCGATTGCGCCGCGAGGAAGCCATGGCTGCTGGAAACCTAGATTTTGGCCTGACAACTGAAGACATCCTGACCGCGGGAGACGGTGTTGAAACCACCGTCATCCAGGCAACGGATCTGACAGGCATGGGCGGCGGCGTTGTCGTGCCGGGCGGCACCATGTTGTTGACCGCCGAATTCACCCAGGAAGGTTCTGACCTGGTGTTAACCGGTGC
>JAKZSO010000116.1:0-10216 GCA_047517625.1 Alphaproteobacteria bacterium | reverse complement strand
GCAAAAACCTTTGAAAACAAACCGGTTAGCGGTGCCCGGCGCGGCAATTTTTGCCCATGGGTAACAACTGCGGCGGGGACATTTCCGGGTTTGGATGGGGTACAGTGGGGGCCCGTTCTTCCCGGACCAAGGCCTGCCCGTGTTCAAACGCACCACCGCTGTAACCGCATGCCTGATCACCCTGGGAACTTTGCCGGCGGTCAACAGTTTTGCCGCCCAACTGGCATCGTTCCGGGCCACCTACGACATGAACTTGGTCTGGGCCTTGCCGGTCAGTGGGGTTACCGGCGTCAGCGGCACCTTTTTGCTTGAGCAAACCGTGGGCTGCACCGGCATCACCCTGCGTCAAGCGGTCCATCTGACCATCCGCGACGAGGGCGGCGGCGTCGCCAGCACACGGTTTGCGGCGACGGTGTGGGAGCGCGACGACGCAAACGAGATGACCTTTTCCACCGTCAACGAAGTGGCCGGTGGGGTGGTCGAAGCCTTTAACGGCCGCGCGGTCCCTCAAGGGATCACCGGCGCTGGCCGGGTGGATTACACCCAGCCCACAGCCATGACCTTGGCCCTGCCAGTCGGGGTATTGTTCCCGGTGGCATTGACCCGAACGGTGCTCGCCGCCGCCGGCAACGGCACCCAATTCCTAGACGTCATCGGTTTCGACGGCGGCGGTCCGGATACCCTGAACGCGGTTTCCGTTTTCGTTGGCGCGGAGTTTGGGCCAGGAGAAGAAACCCCGGAGGTGGGGGCTGGGGTTTTGGCGGACCTGCGGTCGTGGGAAACCCGGTACGCGCATTTTGAATTTGCCTCGCCGGCGCCTGAGCCCTTGTTCGAAGTGGGGTACCGGCTGTTCGAAAACGGTGTGATTACGAATTTGATCCTGGACTATGGCGGTTTCCAGGTCAGCGGAACCCTGGAGGTGCTGGAAGGAATTGCGCCCGCGCCCTGTTAGGCAACCAAGGCTACATGGGCGGAGAATAACCCGGCAATTGCGCCCTGGCCTGGCCGATATTTCCCGGCGGTACCCCCAAAGCCCGGCAAAACTCGATGACCATCGCCTCGTCGGCCAGCACATAGTCCAAGACTCCCGCCAGCAGCTCCTGATCTTCGGCCTTTTCTCTCAACTCTTGCGGTCCCAGCCCGGTCGTCCCAAGAAACCGGCCCAAGCGTTCGGCATCCGCGGCCAGAAATGCCAAGGCCTTGATCGCAATGCGTTCGGCCTCTTCAACGATCATTATTTGCGATCTCCTTTGGCTGCAAACGCTCGGAGTGCCTGGGTTGGCGGCTGGGGTTCAAGATGGTAAGACGGTACGAACCCGACCGGCGAAGCTACGGATTCTATGCGCTTTTTTTCGGTTCGCCTGTTAACCATAGTGGCTTATGACCAAAACCATTCTTATTGTTGAGGATAACGAACTCAACATGAAACTGTTCCGGGACCTGCTCGAGGCCCACGACTTCGCCACCCTTGAAACCAGGGATGGGATGGAGGCTTTGGAAATGGCCCGGGCAAACAAGCCGGATCTGATTCTGATGGATATCCAGCTGCCAGGGGTTTCGGGACTAGAAGTCACTCGCCAAATCAAAGCGGACGACGACATCAAGTCAATTCCCGTGGTGGCGGTGACGGCGTTCGCCATGAAAGGCGATGAAGACCGAATTCGGGAGGGCGGCTGCGAAGCATATATCGCCAAGCCGATCCGCATCGAACAGCTAATTTCCACTGTCCGCAGATTCGTGGATGGTGACTGACCCGCGCAAGACTATGTTTCCTTGGGTCGTGGTCATGGTTGGGTCAGGGGAACGCTGATGACTGCCCGCGTCCTTGTCGTCGATGACATTCTTCCTAACGTCAAAATCTTGGAGGCCAAGCTGGCCGCCGAGTATTACGACGTCACCACTGCCTTGAGCGGCAAGGAGGCGTTGGCGGAAATGGCCAAGTCGCCACCCGACATTGTCCTGTTGGATGTAATGATGCCGGGAATGGATGGCTTCGAAGTTTGCCGGATTATTCGTGCGACGCCTGAAATCGCCCACGTTCCCGTGGTCATGGTCACCGCCTTGTCGGACCCTGAAGACAGAGTCCGGGGGCTGGAAGCCGGGGCCGATGACTTCCTCACCAAACCGGTTAACGACACCGCGCTGATTGCGCGGCTGCGGTCTCTGGTCCGGCTCAAATTGATGATGGACGAATTCCGCCTGCGCGAGGAAACCTCCAGCCAGTTCGGCGTCATGGATGGTCACGGGATCGACGCTGACGACTTCACTGGCGCCAGGGTCTTGATTGTCGAGGACGAAGTGGCTGACGCCGAAATCATGCGCGCGGCCCTGGACCCCCTGGTGACCGTAATCGGCGAACCGGACGGCGAAAAAGCCGTTGCCGTCGCCAGGGACGGCGAGTTCGACCTGATTATCGTCAGCCTCAGTCTGCGCGATAGTGATGGCATGCGCTTGTGCTCGCATTTGCGGGCCATGACTCCGACCCGGCAGACGTCCATTTTGGTCCTGATTTGGGAAGATGCCACCGACGAGTTGGTGCGGGCCCTGGACATCGGGGTCAACGACTACGTGACCAAGCCCATCGACCGCAACGAGATTGTGGCTAGAACGCGCACGCAAATTCGCCGCAAACGTTACCAGGACGGCCTGCGTTCCAGCTACGAAAGAAGCATGGCCATGGCAACGACCGACGGCCTGACTGGGCTGCATAACCGCAGTTATGCCACCAGCCATATTGAAAACCTGGTGGGCCGGGCCAACACCGACGGCAAGCCCATTTCGGTAATGATGCTGGACATCGACTTTTTCAAAAAGGTCAACGATACCTATGGTCACGCGGCGGGGGACGAAGTGCTGCGTGAATTCGCCGACCGCCTGCGTGCCCAGTTGCGCGGAATCGATTTGGCCGTTCGCTATGGCGGTGAGGAGTTCGTTGTTGTGATGCCGGACACCGACGGCGCCACGGGCAACTTGGTGGCCGAGCGGCTGCGCAGAGGCATGGCCGACGAGCCGTTTGAATTGGAAGCTACACCAGAGCCACTGGCTGTCACCGTCAGCATCGGCGTTGCCTCGTCACACGGCACCGACGAATCCGCGGATTCGATGTTGGAGCGCGCCGACAAGGCCATGTACCAGGCCAAGAACGCCGGCCGTAACCGGGTCGTGTCGAATGACGTCATCAGCGAAGATGCCGGTAAACGCGCCGCCGGCGAGTCTTAGCCAAATATTCCGCGCCCGTGCCGTGAAAAAGATGGATGCACGGGTCAAGCTCGGGCATGACGATTTTGGGGAGTTGGGCGGTTCAGCGTGTCCAGAGCGGACGCAATAGCTGCACTCGGATTATTTAATTTTTGCTTCCTTGAATTCCACGTGTTTGCGGACCACCGGGTCGTACTTTTTCATCACCATCTTTTCGGTAAGATTCCGGGGGTTTTTCTTGGTCACATAATAGAAACCGGTGTCGGCCGTGCTCACCAATTTGATTTTTACTGTCGCTGATTTCGCCATGAAATTCGGGCCTCAAAACAAGGGTCGAGGCACCTTACCTGCGGCCCGTATTAAGTCAAGTGAGTGCAGATCGTCGTCCGCTGGACGGCGTGAATCTGAACGGCAACGAGTGCAGATCGTCGTCCGCTAGGTCGGCGTGAATCTGAACGTTATTTATTGCGCCGCAAGACCTCCGGATGCCGGACCAGGATAAGCACTGCAAACCCGGCGCACAGGACCGCCATGGTCCATGGCAGGCCGCTGGGGCCAAGGGCATCCATGGCCACCCCTGTTACCGCGGGGCCGGCGGCGCCGCCCGCGCCGTAAAGGATCGAAATGGCGGCGATTGCGGTGACCAGCTCGGCGCCTGTGAAGCGGTCGCCTAATTGGGCCACGGAGACGGTGTAAATTGACATAAGGAATCCGGCCCAAACGAACAACAACGGCCAAAAAAGGAACGGCATCGCAACCACGCCGGGGATCGCCAAGGCGCCGCCAACCCCGGCCAGCGCGCACACGAACAGGATGCGAAACCGGTCAAATCGGTCCGAAAGCATCCCGGCGGGGATTTGGAACGCCATTTCTCCCGCTCCCAAAGCCGCGACCATCAGAGCGGCGACGCCGAACCCGAAGCCCAGTTGGACGCCGAAAACCGGGAACAGTGCGGTCGACGCCGTTTCGAAAAACGCAATCACGAATGCCGCCGCCATCAGCGTTGGCGCCGCGGCGATCATGGCGAACAATCCCCGTGGGCGGCCAAGGCCCAAATCCGGCGCCGCGCGCCGCGCCAAAAACATCGGCGGCGCCACAGCGACGGCCAGGACCAACGCGGCCACCACGAACGGTGTCCAACCCTCGATCCCCGTCACCGAAACCAACACGGGGCCCAAGGCAAAACCGCCTGCGATCACCGAGGCATAAAAGCCGACGGTTCGCCCCCTGGTCTTTGGCTCGGCCGCTTCGAGAATCCAAGAGTCGCTGACGACAAAAAGCGCGTTTATGCCAATGCCCAGCACGAAGCGAATGCCAAACCAGGCCCAAATATTGGCCAGTGCCGGCAGCGCCAGGAGCATCGCAATGGTTAATGCCACCGCCGCCATCATTGTTCCGCTTGCGCCCCACCGCCGCACCAACGGCGGAATGATGGGGGCAGAGGCAAGGACGCCGACGAAGGTCGCGGCGCTGTTGAAGCCGATCAGAGTGCTTGAGTAGCCCTCGCCCTCCAGGATCAGAGACAACAGCGGGTGGGTAAGCCCCAGGGTCAAGCCATAGGCGCCCATACCCGCGGCGATCGCCACCACGCTCCAGCGCCGGGCGGACTGGGTGCCGGCTGGCTCGGTCATCGTCTGGGCCGCCGTTTGGATTTTGACCGGGGCGCGGGGCGGCCCGTTCCGCGCCGGGAAACCGGTGCCCCGGGGTCGACCTTGCCGCCGCTGGCGATTTCCAGCAACAGCCCGCCGGTGGCCGGAACGGCGTCAAGGATCTTTACGATCACCGCATCGCCCAGGGTGAACACCCGGTGGCTGCGCTCGCCAATAATCCGGTGCCGGGGTTCATCCCAAACGTAAAAGTCATCCCCCAGGTTGCGCATGGGGACCAAGCCGTCGGCGCCGGTTTCATCAAGGGAAACGAACAGCCCAGCCTTGGTCACGCCGGAAATTTTGCCCGCTAATTCGGCGCCGATCTGGTCCGCCAAAAAGGTAGCCAGATACCGCGCCAGCGCGTCGCGCTCCGCCACCACCGCCCGGCGCTCGGTCATCGATATGTGCTGGGCTATGGCCTCAAACCCTGTGCCGACTGTGCCAGCCAGACCGCCGGACCCCAGCCCCAGGGTCGTGATCAAAGCGCGGTGGACAAGCAGATCGGCGTAACGGCGGATGGGCGAGGTGAAGTGCACATAGCGTGTCAAGTTGAGACCAAAATGCGGGGCGGCCCCGGCGCTGTACTCGGCCTTGGCTTGGGCCCGCAAGGTCGCTTGGTTCACCGCCGGTCCGTTCGCCGTGTTGGCGGCCTTGCGCAGGACGCCATTGAATAGCCGCGGGGTCAAGCGCTGGCCCTTATCCAAGCGCAAGCCCAGGGAGTCGAGGAATTCGGCCAGGGCGGCAACGCGTTCGCGCTCGGGCTGGTCATGGACACGGTACATGCACGGCGCCTTGGCCTCGGTCAGGACTTCGGCGGCGGCAACATTGGCGGCGATCATCAGGTCTTCGATCAGCTGGTGGGAGGCGATGTGCTCCGCGGGTGCGATCCGTTCCACGCGGCCATCGGCCCCCAGCACGACGTCGACCTCAGGCGTTTCAATCTCCAAGGGCGCGCGCGCTTTGCGGGCGGCGGCCAGCGGCGCGTGCGCGCGGTAGAGATTGGCCACCAAGCGGTCGATGTCACCGCTGCCCCCCGCGTCGTGGATTTTCTGAACTTGGGCGTAGGTGAGCCGGCGCACCGAGCGCATCAGGCCGCGCTCGAATTCGTGGCGGGTGACCTGGCCCTGGGCGCCCAGCCACAGGGTCGCCACCAAGCACGCCCGGTCGGCGCCTTCTTCCAGGGAACACAGGCCGGCCGACAGAGCCTCTGGCAGCATCGCCACCACCCGGTCGGGGAAATAGACGGAGTTACCGCGTTTGGCGGCCTCCGCGTCCAGGGCGCTGCCGGGGGTGACATAGTGGGCGGCGTCGGCGATGGCGACCCGCACCACCCAACCGTCCGCTTCCCCGTCCGCTTCGGCCCATACGGCGTCGTCGAAGTCCCGGGCGGATTCCGGGTCGATGGTGACGAACGGGATATGGCGAAAATCGGTGCGCTCCGCCAACGCCGGCACCTGGGCGGCGGCGGCCTCGGCCAACACATCGGGCGAGAAGGCATCGGGCAGTCCGTGTTCGTGGATGGCGGTTAGGCTGAGGGTCCTGGCATCGGTCATGGAACCCACCCGGGTCCGCACCCGCACCCGGGCCGGGCCATACGCCTTTCCAGGGACAACATCGGCCACCACCACGTCACCGGGCCCGGCGCCGCCGGCATCGTCGACGATAAATTCCGTGCGGGTTTTTCGGTTCACCGGGGCCAGCCGCAATTCGCGGCCGCCGTCTTCAATCACGCCCAAGACTTCGGATGGAGAAGAAGGCAGGGCGCGCATGATCTTGCCTTCGTAGGCGCCCCCGGAGGATTTGCGGATTCGGGCCAACACCCGGTCACCGGGCCCCGCCGCCATGGCCCGGGGGTTGCCGGTCAAATGCACCGAAGGGCGCGGGCCGTCGTGGCGCCACGCCGCCGGGGCCGCGACAAGGTCGCCGTCGTTGTCTACGCCTGTGACCTCCAACACCATCACCGCCGGCAACCCCGGGCGGCCCCGCCCCGAACTGCGGCCGCCCTCGATGAGACCCTCGGCCACCATGTCTTTTAGAGTGTCGCGCAGCCACACCCGGTCATCGCCCTTGAGGCCAAAGGACCGGGCAATTTCACGCTTTCCCCAGCGCTCGGGATTGTCGGCGATGAATTCCAGCAGCGCCTCCCGGGTCGGTCGCCTGGGCCTGGGCGCGGTGGACTTGGCCATGGGACCGCGCTCGTTGTCAGTCGGCGGCGGGCTGGGGCCCGGGGTCGGCAGCGGCTTTGGATTTGGCTTTTGCCTTCGGCGACTTGCGCTTGGGCTTGGCCGTTTTTTTGGCGGGCTTGGCCTTGCCGGTCTTGGCGGCTTTCGCGTCCAGCAGCGCCACCGCGTCCTCCATGGTCAGGTCCTCGGGCTCGGTGCCCTTGGGCAGCGTCGCGTTTATTTTCAGATGTTTGACGTAAGGCCCATAACGGCCACTGCGCACCGTCACCGGTTTGCCGTCGGCGGGATGCCCGCCCAAGTCCTTCAAGGTACTTGCGCCGCCGCCACGACCCGGCTTGTTCTTGGCATCGGCCAGCAGCGCGACCGCCCGGTTCAAACCAACGGATAGAACATCATCGTCGGCGGTCAAGGAAACGTAGGCCCCCGCATGTTTGACGTAGGGGCCGTAACGCCCGATCCCGGCCTGGATCATCTTGCCGGTTTCTGGGTGCGCGCCCATGTCCCGGGGCAACGCCAGCAGAGCCAAGGCCATGGCCAGATCGATCGCCTCCAGATCGCTGCCCTTGGGTATGGAAACCCGTTTGGGTTTTTCACCGCCGTCCGTTTCCCCCAACTGAACATAGGGGCCGTACGGCCCGTGGCGGCGGGACACTGTCAAACCAGAGGCGTCGTCCATGCCGAGTTCCTTGGGCTCCTGATCGGCGCCGGCGCCGTCGCCCGTCGCCACCAAGGGCCGGGTAAATTTGCAATCGGGATAGTTGGAGCAGCCAACAAAAGCGCCGAATTTGCCGAGCTTCAAAGACAAGCGGCCATCGCCGCATTTCGGGCAATCCATGGGGTCGACGTTGGGATCGTCCGAATGGAAAAAGTACGGCCCAAGGACCTTGTTGAGCACGTCCAACACGTCGCGCACGCGCAGTTCCTTGGTGTCCTCGACGGCCTTGTGAAACGTTTCCCAGAATTCCCGCAGTACCGATTTCCACTCGATTTCGCCAGCCGAAATGCGATCCAGCTGCGCCTCTAGATCGGCGGTGAAGTCGTACTCCACATAGCGTTCGAAAAAGTTCGACAAAAAGGCGGTCACCAAGCGGCCGCGGTCTTGGGGCACGAACCGCCGTTTGTCCAAGCGCACATAATCGCGGTCCTGGAGCACCGACAAAATGCTGGCGTAGGTGGACGGGCGGCCAATGCCCAACTCCTCCATGCGCTTGACCAGCGAGGCTTCGCTGAACCGCGGCGGGGGTTCGGTGAAATGCTGTTGCGGGCGGACTTCTACCCTGGTCATCACGTCGCCCTTGGCCACGGCGGGTAAGTGCCGCTCGTCCTCGCGGTCCGCCGACGCCGCGTCTGATTTCGGCGCGTCGTCGCGGCTTTCTTTGTACAACCGTAAAAAGCCGTCGAACAATACGATCTGGCCGGTGGCCCGCAGTACGGCGTCCCCAGTGTCGGTGTCAATGTTCAGGCCGGCTTGCTCCAAGCGGGCCGAGGCCATTTGGCTCGCGGCGGCGCGTTTCCAAATCAGCGCGTAGAGGCGGAATTCGTCGTCGTTCATGTGGCCCCGGACCAGGGCCGGTGTGCGGGAAAAATCCGTGGGGCGAATTGCTTCGTGGGCTTCCTGGGCGTTGCGTGCGGTGGATTTGTAAGCGCGCGGGGAGTCGGGGACGTAAGACCGCCCGAATTCCGCCGCCACCATGGTCCGGCACCCGGCCACCGCTTCCCCCGCCATCTGCACCCCGTCAGTGCGCATATAGGTAATGAGACCGGCGGCACCTGCGCCCACGTCCATGCCTTCATACAGACGCTGGGCGATATCCATCGTGCGTTTGTTGGCAAAACGCAGCTTGCGCGAGGCGTCTTGTTGCAGGGTTGATGTGGTGAACGGCGGTGGCGGATTGCGCCGGGTTTCTTTCTTTTCCAACTCCGCCACGGAAAATCCGCCGGCCTGATCCAGAACCCGCACCGCATTTAGTGCCGAGGCCTCATCACCCAATGCAAACTTGGCCAGCTTCTCGCCGTTCAGATTGACCAGCTTGGCGGTAAGCGGCTTGCCTTCCACGGTCTGGAAATCAGCCTCGACGGTCCAGTATTCCCGGGGATCGAACGCTTCGATTTCCAGTTCGCGTTCGCACACCAGGCGCAGGGCAACGGACTGCACCCGTCCGGCGGACTTTGAACCCGGCAACTTTCGCCAAAGAACAGGGGACAGGGTAAATCCCACCAAATAATCCAACGCCCGGCGCGCCTGTTGGGCGTTGACCAAGTTCATGTCCACGGTCCGCGGGTTGGCCACGGCCTCGGTCACCGCGGACTTGGTGATTTCGTGAAACACCACCCGGTGAACGCCGACGCCTTCGGTGGCGTGCATGTCGGCCAGGGCTTCCAAGACATGCCAACTGATCGCTTCGCCTTCGCGATCCGGGTCCGTCGCCAGGTACAAATTTTCCGACCCCCGCAAGGCATTGGCGATGTCCTTCAGACGCTTCGCGGCGCGCGGATCGGTGCGGTAGGTCATGGCGAAATCTTCGTCGGGACGCACCGATCCCTCCTTGGCCGGCAGGTCCCGAACGTGGCCGTAACTGGCCAGAACGACATAGTCGTCCCCCAGATACTTCTCGATTGTCCTTGCCTTCGCTGGCGACTCTACGACGACGACATTCATGCTATTAGCCGGCTCATTCCTTCAGGTGATAAATTAAGACCAAAGTGTAACCATTTTATTTATAGCGCGGAAACCTGGTTGCCATGGTGGCGCTGCACCAGACCCGCTATCTCAAGTTCAAGCAAAATGGTCATCACAGTACCGGGTGTCAACCTGCTCAAGCGGACTAGGTCGTCGATGGCCAGGGGCGCCGGGCTCACCAATTCGATAATTTGCGCCCGCCCTTCCGCCGGTGAAATTTCGTCCGAGGTCGAGAGTTCGAGGCCCTCAAATAGCGCCGCCTCGGGCTCGTTCAAGGGGAAAGCGGGGTGTCTGCCATCGCCGCGATCACGGCGGCAATATCGTCCGCGCGCTCCGCCAACGTTGCTCCTTGGCGCAGCAAATGATTAGGGTCCGGACTCATTACAGCCACCAGATGACGGCGGCGGCAAGGGCGATTGCGGCGATGAAGTTTGTGATGTTGCGGTCGAAGCGGGTGGCTATACGGCGCCAGTCCTTGAGGCGGCAAAACATGCGCTCGATGATGT
>JAKZSO010000115.1:0-20098 GCA_047517625.1 Alphaproteobacteria bacterium | reverse complement strand
CCTGCTGGCCGTCGATGGCCGCATGGTCCAAGCCTCGGATGTGCGGGTGGGGACATCATGAACCACTGGGAGCAAGGGGCGGTTCGGGTCACCGAAGTTGAGTACATCAGACGCACCATGAACCGCTTCAACATTGTCCTCAGCGACCAGCCGGGGGTGACCTATTTCGTCGACGGCTGGGGCGTTTTTAACTGCGGGTGATTGGCAAGGGGTGCTCCGCGACTCCGCCGCCCGGCTGACATTTGGGGTCTGGTGCCGCCCCCCCCCGCGAGGCTAGCCCCGACCAGTCATGGTAGGCTCCGTCCCAGCAACCTCCTCGAATTTCTTCGGACGCGACGCATGGAAGGCCTGTTGGGGTTCGTGTTGGTCGGCTTCGCCCTGATCGGCAGCCCCGGGCCAGCAACGTTAAGTCTTGCCGCCACCGGCGCCGCGTTCGGCGCCCGCAGCGGGCTGGGGTTCTTAGGCGGAATCGTGTTCGGAATGGTGATCGTGATGATCGTCGTCGCCAGCGGCCTGGCGGGATTGCTGCGGGCATTGCCCGGGGCAACCCCGATCGCCAGCACCCTTGCAGCCCTCCACATCGTTTATCTGGCTTACCGCATCGCCACCGCGCCGCCACTGGTGGACGCAGCGCAAAACCAAGCCCGGCCGTCCTTCACCGGCGGGGTGCTGCTTGCCTTTGCCAATCCCAAGGGCTGGGCCGCGATGACGGCTCTGTTTTCCGGCTTCGTGCTGGTGGCGGGAAACCTGACGTTGAACGCGGCGCTAATGGTGCTGATCCTGGCGTCAATCATGGTCGTCACCGACGTGAGCTGGCTCCTCGTCGGCGCATCGCTCACGCGATTTTTTCGAGAGCCGAGGCTTAATCGGCTCATCAATGTGTCGTTCGCGGTTTTACTGGTTGCCTCGGTGGCCGTGACGTTGGCGTTCTGGAGTATCGCCTCTGGGACCGGCGGGATCAGGCGGTGGCGGCAGCGAGGATTTCTTCGGCGAGCGGGGCGGAATCCACGCTGATCGCGTCTTCGGCCGCCCAGGCATCGGGGTCCGCGAACAGAGCTACAAGCAACTGGTGGTTCAGCGCGTGGCCGGAACGCTTGGCGGTGATCTTGGCCAACATGGGCCCGCCCGCCAGATACATATCGCCGATGCAGTCCAGGACCTTGTGGCGGACGAATTCATCGTCATAGCGCAGGCCGCCGTCGTTCAGAATTTCGCTGCCGTCCACGACCACCGCGTTTTCAAGCGAGCCGCCCCTGGCAAAACCGGCGGAGCGCAGCGCGTCGGCGTCTTCGATAAATCCGAACGTGCGGGCTTTGCCAAATTGGTCCTTGAACGAGGCGTCTTGGGCTTCGTACGACCGGCGCTGGCGCGCCACGGCCGGGTTGTCGAAATTGATTTCAAAGTCGACGACGAATTCGCTTGCCGGTTCAATGACAATGCTGCGGTCACCATCGACGACTTCGATGCGCTTCAAGACCCGGATGATTTGACGGGGAGCGTCTTGTTCGATGACCCCTGCGTTTTCCACCAACAGCACAAAGGGCTCGGCGCTGCCGTCCATGATCGGGACTTCGCCACCGTCTAATTCAACCAGCAAATTGTCCACGGCACACCCGGCCAAGGACGCCATCAAATGTTCGATGGTGGCGACCGTTGTGCCACCTTCATTGGCGATGGTGGTGCACAGTTGGCTGCCGGACAGGTTTTCCCGCCGGGCCCGCACCAGGGATTGGCCCGCGTCCACATCCGTGCGGCGAAACACGATGCCGGTGTCGGGCAGCGCCGGGTGCAGGGTCATCGCAACGGGCAGACCGGAATGAAGCCCGATGCCCGCGGTGCTGATCCTGTTCCGTAATGTGCGCTGGCGCGTGGTATCCATTAGTTCCCCAGGTGTCTTCCGCTGGCGCGGTCTGAAAGGCTTAACAGTGGCCCAAGACCCCCTCAACTCACTCTTTCTTACAAAATGTACTGATAAATTCGGTGGTTGGCGGCGGTCAGGCTGGGTGGGCCGGCGCCTGCCGAACCCACCCAGTGGAGACCCCCGAACTGTGCCAGGCGCTAGTTTGCCTGACGCCTCAGAAATGCCGGGATTTCCAGCAGATCTTCGTTCGGCGCCGGATCGGCGGGCCGATCCGCCGGGGACATGGCAAGTTCCGGTGACGTTTCCGCCGGATCAGTGGCTGCCGGCGCGGAGGTGACGGGCGGCTCCATCATCACGTCCGGTGCGGCAGGCGCCGGTGTTGCCGTGTTCTTGGTTTGAGACGGGGCTTGGGCGCCCGCCCTTGCCTGGGCCTGAACCACCGCCCCTAGGCGCTCGGCCGGCGATTGGACACTTGGCGCCGGCTCCGGCGCGATTGGCGTTTCTGGCTCCGCCGCAATCGACAGCTCTTCCCGGCCCGTGGAGCTGAGCGGTGCATCGAACCCGCCGGGGTCAGAATTTTCATCGATGGGCACTTGTTCCTGGGGTTTGTCCATTTCCGGCTCAGCGGGTGCTTTTTTTCGGCCGCGCTTTATTCCGGTCATGCGCTCCAACAAGCTGGGCGCGCTTCTGCGTTCCGGGGGCGGGCCATTTTCAAGTGCCGCCTCGGCGAAGGGGTCCGGCTTGGCTGGCTCCGGGGCATGTGCGGTCGGTTGCATGGGCGGCGGAGCGATGAACGGCGCCGACATATCTTCGGGGTCCAATTTAAGGGCCGCGGAGGCGCCACCACCACCCATGGACACGGGCGCATAGCCCGAATTGCCGGCCGGTGCCGGGGAGTGAGCCCTGGCATATTGGTCGCCGGAGCGGGCGTCAGGGTCAGACGACGGCGCCGCCGGGATGGCGAAGTGTTCGACGCTGGGGATTGCCACGTCACGCACCGCTGTGGCCGGCGCCGCCGGGGCCATGTCTTCCATCACCAGTCCGGGTTGGGCGCCAGGGTCTGCCGTGGCTACCGCTGAGACCACCTTGAGACGCGGAGGCCGGGCCGAATTTTCGGCGACATCGATCCCGGTGGCAACGATGGAAACCCGCATTTTGCCTTCCAAGCGTTCGTCGAACGTCGAGCCAAAGATAATGTTGGCGTTGGAATCCACCTCGTCTTTGATGCGGTTCACGGCCTCGTCGACTTCGAACAGCGTCATGTCGGGGCCGCCGGTGACATTGATTAAGACCCCGCGGGCACCGGTCATCGAGGCGTCTTCCAGCAGCGGGTTGGAAATCGCTGCCTCCGCCGCCGTCAGTCCGCGCTTTTCTTCGGACGATTCGCCGGTGCCCATCATGGCCTTGCCCATTTCTTCCATTACCGACTTGACGTCGGCAAAATCAAGATTGATGAGTCCAGGCATCACCATCAGGTCGGTGACGCCGCGCACGCCGGCGTGGAGCACGTCGTCGGCCAAGGCAAAGGCGTCGGCAAAGGTGGTTTCTGCGTTGGCGATGCGGAACAGGTTCTGATTGGGGATGATCAGCAACGTGTCCACATACTTTTGCAGCTCCGCGATCCCAGCGTCGGCGATGCCCGAACGGTGGGCGCCCTCGAAATTAAAGGGCTTGGTGACTACGCCGACGGTGAGAATGCCGGCGTCCCGGGCCGCCTGGGCAATGATCGGCGCCGCACCAGTGCCGGTGCCGCCGCCCATGCCAGCGGTGATAAACGCCATGTGACTGCCTTGCAGGTGATCCATAATTTCATCCTGGGCTTCCTCCGCGGCGGCGCGGCCGATTTCAGGCTTCGAGCCTGAACCGAGGCCTTGGGTGGTCGTGATCCCCATTTGCACTTTGCGCTCCGCCAAGGTCAGCGAAAGCGCCTGGGCGTCGGTGTTGCAGGCAACAAATTCGACCCCTTCGAGATTCGAACGGATCATGTTGTTGACCGCGTTGCCACCGGCGCCACCCACACCAATAACGGTGATTCTGGGGTTCAAATCCGTGGGCTTTGGTGTTCCAAGATTGATTGTCATTTCAAAGGCCTCCAAGCCTGTTACGCAATCGTTTTCGCTCGTGGTGGTTTCGTCATCGTCTGTTGGTTTTTTCTTGTTGTTTCTGTTTCGATCGTCATCAAAAAGCCTCCCAGGCCTGTTTAGAAATTCTCACGCAGCCAATGGCCAAGACGGGCGACCAGGCCAGAGTGGGCTGGGCCGCCAATCCGGGAGCCCACGTCGCGGTCGGCCAAGCCATTGGCGGCGTATTTCAAAAGCCCGGCAGCGGTGGCGAAACCTGGCCCCGACGTCGCATCCGCCAGGCCATCCACGCCAGTGGGCCGGCCCAAGCGTACTTGGTTTTCGAACACCCGGGCGGCGGTCTCGGCGGCGCCCTGTAGTTGGCTGGCGCCGCCGGTCAAAACCACCCGGCGTCCACCTAAATTCTGGTAGCCCGCCGCCTCAAGCCGGCCTCTGGCCAGCTCAAAAATTTCCTCCACCCGCGGACGAATGATTCCGGTCAGCGCCGACCGCGGCACATGGTTGGCGCCGCTCTGTTTGGCTTCACCCAAGGGCGGCACATCGATCAGTTCTTTTTCGTCGCTGGGGCCCGCGAGGGCCGATCCGAACAACGTCTTCATCCGTTCGGCCTGGGCGGTGGGGGTGGACAGGCCCCGGGCGATGTCGGTGGTCACATGGCGTCCCCCCAGGGGGATCGATTCCACCAACGCCAGCGCCCCTTCGAAGAAGACCGAGATCGTGGTGGTGCCGCCGCCCATGTCGATTACGGTGGCCCCCAAATCCATTTCGTCTTCCACTAGAACCGCAAGGCCGGAGGCATAGGGCGAGGCCACCGGACCGACGGTTTCCAAGTGCCCGCGTTCGACACAAACCGCCAGGTTGCGGGCCGGGCCGGAGTCCGAGGTGACCACATGCAGATTGACGCCGAGCTGGGCCCCGTACATACCCCGGGGATCGTGAATACCGACGGCGCCGTCGATGGAATACCGGGTCGGGACCGCATGAATAACGTCGCGGCCTTCGGTGTCGGCGCGGACCATGGCTTGGTCGATAGCGCGGCCGATGTCAGATGCGGCCACCTGGCTGCCTGCCACCGCAACCTCGACGCCGATGGTTTGGGAGCGCTGGCGGCCGGCTGAAAGGTTGACATAGGCGGAATGGATGGCCTCCCCCGCCATGGCCTCGGCGGCATCCACCGCGGCGCAAATCGAATTCGCTGCTGCGTCCATGTCCACCACCGCGCCGGCGCGCAGGCCCCGGGCAACATGGTGGCCAATTCCGGTGACGGTCAGCCCGCCTTCGCCATTGGTGCGGGCGATGAAGCAGCAGACTTTGGTCGTCCCCACATCCAGCGCCGCGACCACCCCCACCGGGGCGGGCGGCCCCCACGTCGCCACCGCCGCTGAACGCGGAGCGCCCTGCCGCTTGGATAGCCCAAGGGGAAGTTGGACGGTGGAGGAGCGGACTAACGCCACCGTGGCTCAAGCCTCCTCCGCTGGAATGCGGTCAAGCGCCGCGGCGTTCGGACTAAGCCGCACGGCCAAGCGGTCAGGCAGCCGCAGATCAATGCTCAACAAATCACGATCGATAATCCCGTAGGTGCCGTTGATCCGCGCCAAACGCCGCCAAGCATCGGCCGCACCGGATTCCGGCAGCCGCACCACGACGTCATTGTCCAGATGCACATCCCAGCGGCGGCCGCCAACACGGACGGCAGCGCGAACCCGGGCGAACAGACCGGGCTGGTTCGCCATCATGTCCATCACATCACCGGCCCGCTGCGCTGCATCGCCGCCGACCACCAGGGGCAGTTCGGCGAATTGGCCCAAGCCGCGCTGGGTAATGACCGCACCCGAGCGGTCGATCAGGAACAACGCGCCGTCGTGCTGCCACAACGCGAACGGCCGGCGTTCTGTAATGTGCACCGAAATTTGCCCGGGCATGCGGCGCGCGACTTGGGCGGTGTCCACCCACCCCATTGCCTCCAAGCGGGCGCGGGCCGCGGCCGGATCGACCCCCAGGATGGGATCGCCGCGAGTCACGGCCAAGGCCGCAATCAAACCATCCAACGGCGCGTTGTGGCGGCCGGTCAAGATCACGTCGGCAACGGTTAGCTTGGCGGCGGCGTTGGCATCCCCAGCCGCCGCCACAATTAAATTGAGGATTTTTCCGGGCAGGCCGGCTTTCCAGGCTACGAATCCCGAGCCAACGACCGCCAGAACCAAGACCGCCACGAGGATTCTTATGATCAATGCACCGCGTTTGCGATGTTCGATCTTGCGTTTGCGTTTTGCGCTTCCGGTCAGCGTTGACATCCTGCGTCCTCCACCATCCATGCCACCAGCGCGCCGAAATCCATGCCCATCGCCGCAGCCATCTCGGGCACCAGCGAGGTCCGGGTCATGCCGGGCTGAGTGTTGATTTCCAACAAGTAGACGCCGCCGCCGTTGTCCTCGGCGTCGTCGTAGCGAAAGTCGGCCCGGGTCACGCCCCGGCATCCCAAAATGTTGTGGGCCGTGGTGGCGGCTTGCCGGCAGACATCGAGGACAGCAGCGGGCAGGTCAGCCGGAACCACATGGATCGAGCCGCCGTCGGCGTACTTGGCCTGGTAGTCGTAAAAGCCAACGGTGGGCTTGATTTCGGTGACGCCCATGGGCTCGCCGCCCATGACCCCGACCGTCAGTTCGCGCCCGGGGATATAACGCTCCACCATCACCTGATCGGAAAAATCGTCGCTACCGGCGACATCAACGGCGCCGTCTTCGGACACCAGCACCACGCCAACGCTGGAGCCTTCGTTGGTGGGCTTGACTACATAGGGCGGCTCCATCGCGCCCCCTGCCCGGACTTCATCCCATGGCGCCACCTTGCCATACGGGCAGCGGATTCCGGCCTCGGCAAACAGGGTAAGGGCGGTGGGTTTGTCCATGGCCAGAGCCGAAGCCAAGACGCCGGAATGGGTGTAGGGAATCGCCATCGTTTCCAGCAGGCCCTGGATGGAGCCGTCTTCGCCGAACCGCCCATGCAGCGCGTTGAAGGCGACGTCGGGAGCGAATTCAATCAGCGCGGCGCCGATGTCTGGGCCGACATCAAGAGTGGTGACGTCGTGGCCGCTTGTGCGCAGGGCGGCGGCCACGGCGGTGCCGCTGACCAGGGAGATTTCGCGCTCTTTGGACCGGCCGCCCATCAAAACCGCAATCCGTTTGGGCATGGATCAGGCCTCCGCACGGGCTAGGCTCTGAGGGCCGGAGACGCCGGTAGATGCGCCAAAGCATGGGCCGTCTGTGTCGCTGCGGCCGGCCCGTTGGATTTCCCATTCCAGCGCAATGCCGGACGCGGCTTCGACCTTGGTCCGGACTTCTTCGGCCAGGGCCTCCAAGTCATCCGCCGTGGCCGCGCCGGTGTTGATCAAGAAATTGCAGTGGTGATCGGAAACCAGGGCGCCGCCCCGGGTCATGCCCCGGCACCCGGCATGGTCGATCAGCTCCCAGGCCTTGGCGCCGCCGTCCGGATTGCGGAAGGTGCTGCCGCCGGTGCGGGCGCGAATCGGCTGGGATTTTGACCGGGCATCTTGGATGGCGGTGATGGCCGCCGAAATCATGGCGGGATCGCCCGGCTCGCCTTGGAAAGTGGCGGCGGTGAAGACCCAGTCGGCGGGCACGGCACTGGAGCGGTAGCCAAAGCCCAAATCAGCCAGCGTCAATTGATGGCGCACGCCGGCGCCGTCGACCGCCTCGGCTCCGACGATCGCGTCTTTCATTTCCCGGCCATAGGCCCCGGCGTTCATACGTAAGGCGCCGCCGATGGTGCCGGGGATACCGCTCAAGAATTCCAGTCCGGTGAGCCCTGCCACCGACGCCGCCTGGGCGACGTTCGCGTCCAAGGCGCCGGCGCCGGCGGTGACGATGTTGCCGTCGACCGTGATCCCGGCCAAGCCGCGGCCCAGGCGCAGTACGACCCCCAAAATTCCACCGTCCCGAACCAAAAGGTTCGAGCCCACGCCCATAACCGTGACCGCGACGTCACTGGGTTTGTTGGCCATGAAGTCGACCAGGTCGGTGACGTCGTCAGGCCGGAACATCACCTCGGCCGGGCCACCGACCCGAAACCAGGTGACCTGGGCCAAAGGCACACAACTGCGCATTCGGCCGCGTACCGCGGGCAGACCTGCCATGAGGCGTTGGCGCACGGCCATGGCCATCAGGCCTCTTGCCTGCGGTGGCGGCCAATGGCTTCGGCCAAATCCAGCGGCAAGGTTTGGGCCCAGGTAGTGATGTTGCCGGCCCCCAGGCACAGAACCAGATCGCCCGGCTGAACCATTCCCGCCAACAGGTCCGGCAACTGATCCGGGGCCGGTAGGGCAACCGCGTGGCGATGGCCTGTTATCCGCAAGGCATCGACCAGGGCGTCACGGTTAATGCCATCGATGGGGTCTTCCCCAGCCGCGAACACGTCAGCCACGATCACGGTGTCGGCGCCGTTGAAGCAGGTGCAAAAATCGTCGAACAAATCGCGCAGTCGGGAATACCGGTGGGGTTGGACCACCGCCACCACCCTGCCGCTGTAACCGGCCCGGGCTGCTTCCAATACCGCCGCGATTTCCACGGGATGATGGGCGTAATCGTCAACCACGGTGACGCCTGCCGCTTCGCCGACCTCGGTGAAACGGCGCCGGACACCTGCAAAACCGGCAAATGCCCGGCGCATGACCACAGGGTCGATCCCCAATTCCCGGGCCACCGCCACGGCGGCCAAGGCGTTTTGAACGTTATGCCGACCGGGCATCGGCAAATGCAGCCCAATGATGGTTTCGGACTGGCCACTGGCGCGGTCGGCGATGACCGCATCAAAGTCGGTGCCGAATTTGGCTGGATGCAAATTCACCGCCCGCACATCGGCCTGGGCGCTGAGCCCGTAGGTGACGACTTTGCGGTCGGAAATCTGGCCGACCATCGCTTGAACTTCCGGATGGTCAACGCAAAGTATGGCCGCACCGTAAAACGGCACGTTTTCGATGAACGCCTGGAAGGCGGCGCGCAATGTGTCGAAATCGCCGTAAAAATCCAGGTGCTCGGGGTCGATGTTGGTGACAGCGGCAATCGTGGCGGGCAAGCGCACAAAGGTGCCGTCGCTTTCATCGGCTTCCACCACCATCCAGTCGCCGGACCCAAGCCGGGCGTTGGTACCATAGGCGTTGATGATGCCGCCGTTGATGACGGTGGGGTCGTGTTGGGCCGCATCCAACACCGCGGCGATCAGCGATGTCGTCGTGGTCTTGCCGTGGGTGCCGCCCACCGCCACGCACCACTTCAAGCGCATCAGTTCCGCCAGCATTTCGGCCCGCCGCACCACCGGGACAAAACGTTCCCTGGCCGCGATGACTTCGGGGTTCGAGGCCTGCACGGCGGACGACACGACGACCACCTCGGCGTCCGCCACATTTCCGGCGCTGTGGCCGATGGCCACCGGGATGCCCAGGGCCGTCAGGCGTTTGACATTGGCGCTTTCCGTTTGGTCCGAACCGCGCACCTTGTAGCCCAAGGTGTGCATCACTTCGGCGATGCCGCTCATGCCGATACCGCCGATGCCGACAAAATGAATGGGGCCTATATCCAGGGGCATGGTTCTCATTCGGCGGGCTCCCCGTCCGCGATCAGGCGTCCCGGCACGGCCATGGCGCCGCCGTTGTTGGCAGCCATGCGGTCGGCCAGATCGGCAAGATCACGGGCGGCATTGGCCCGGCCATTGGCCTTGGCCTTGAGCGCAGCGGAGGCCAAATGATCCGGCGCGTTGACCAGCCGCTCCAACATCTGTGCCAGTGCTTCTTGGGTGAAGGCCTGCTCGCGCATCATCCAACCGGCGCCACTTGATTCGACGCTTTTGGCGTTGGCGCCTTGGTGGTCGTCGACCGCGTAGGGATAGGGCACGAGCACCGCCGGGCGGCCGGCCACCGCCAACTCGCTGACCGTGGACGCCCCCGCCCGGGCCACGACCAGATGGGCTTCGCCCAGGCGATCAGGGAGGGTCGAGAAAAAGCTGCTGAGGTCGGCATGAATGCCCAAGCCGCGATAGGTTTCGCCAACGAAGGACAGATCCTCTGGCCGGCATTGCTGGGTGATGATCAGCCGTTCGCGGATTTGTTCGGGCAATGCCGCCACCGCTCCCGGGACGATGCGGGAGAAAACCGCCGCCCCTTGGCTGCCGCCGGTGACCAACAGGCGCACCGGGCCATCCTTCGCTGGCGCAACATAATCCGCCACGCCGGCGATTTCCGGGCGGACCGGATTGCCGATGATCTGAGTTTTGGTGTGATCCGAGCCCCGCAATTTTTCGGTAGCCGCGAACGAAAGCGCGATCGCGGAAACCCTGGGAGCCAGCAGCCGGTTGACCCGGCCCAGCACCGCGTTCTGTTCGTGGATAAGCGTTGGAATCCGCGCCCACCTAGCGGCTACCATTGCCGGCAGGGACGGATAACCGCCAAAGCCGATGGCGCAGGCCGGTTTAATGCGGTCGAGGATTTTGCGCGCTTGCAACGTGCCCCGGGCCGCCTTGGCCAAGCCCACAATCTTGCCCAGGGGCGAGCCGCCGGTGATGGTGCCCGCGGTTACGGTATGAACCGGCACATCCGCCAGGGCGCCGCCGTAACGATCGCCGCGGTCGTCGGTCATCAGCATCAAAGGTCGGCCGCGCGAGGCAAGCTCCGCCGCCAAGGCTTCCGCCGGGAACACGTGGCCACCGGTGCCACCGGCCGCCAACAGGATTGGCCGGGTGGTCATGACGCCACCCCACTTCCCAGCATCCAGCGGGTTTCCGCAGTGGTGGCGCGGCGCCTGGTCAAGGCCAGGACCATGCCCATGCCCAAGGCCAGGGCCAAAATCGATGACCCGCCGTAGGAAATGAAGGGCAGCGTCATGCCCTTGGCGGGAAGAAGCCGCAGACTAACTCCCATGTTGACGAAAGCCTGTAATCCGAACTGGGCGAGCAAGCCGCCCGCCGCCAGGACGATGAAATAGTTGGCTTCGTGCAGCAGCCGGGTGAACCCGCGCAGCACGACAAAGGCGAATGCGGCGACAATCAGCAGTCCGGCGAACATGCCAAATTCCTCGCCCGCGACGGCGAGAATGAAATCCGTGTGGGCGTCGGGCAGCACGCTTTTGACCACACCCTCCCCCGGCCCCCGGCCCAAGGCACCGCCGGCGGTAAAGGCGTTCAACGCGGTTTCGACTTGGTAATTGTCGCCGGAAGCAGGGTTCAAGAACCGATCGATGCGGCTGGCCACATGGGGAACAAACACATAGGCCATCCCCAGCAACGCCGTCCCTACCCCGGCCATTGCCGCCACCCACCGCAGCGGCATGCCGGCAATGAAAAATTGGGTAAACCAAACCGCGGCGACCACGGTGGCCATGCCGTAGTCGGGCTGGGCCGCCAACAGCGTCAGCACGAACGCAAGCAGGCCAAGGGAGGCCAGCCCCATCCTTTTGTCACCGGTGCGCTGGAAGTCGGCCAGCAGGACGGCGGAAACCACGGCAAACGTCGGCTTCAAGATTTCGGAAGGCTGCACAAGCAGCCCGCCCACATGAATCCACCGCCGCGCGCCATTGACCGGGTCGCCGAACACCAGCGTGGCGATGGCCAGGACGATGGCCACGGCAAACCCGGCGATGGCCAACCGGCGCACGCCTTTGGGCCCGAGCATTGAGACCCCGGCAATGACGAACAGCGCCGGGATCAAGAACAACGCCTGGCGCTGGGCGAAATGGAACGGCGGCAGGCCCATACGCGTCGCCACCGGCGGGCTCGCAGCCATCGCCAGAACCATACCAATGGCCATCAGCAGGCCAAGCGCGGCAACGGTCCACCAATCCACGGTCCACCACCAACGGCCAACGACGGATGTGTCGGTGCGGCCGGGGCCGATCACGATTGGCCGCCGGCGATGATGGCGCGGGCGGCGGCGCGAAAGGCGTCACCACGGGCTTGGAAATCCGCGAACTGGTCGAACGAGGCGCAGGCCGGCGACAGCAACACCACCGCGCCGTCCTCGGCGTTTCGCTTGGCCTTTGTATGGGCGTCAGCGACGGCGTGATCAAGGTCGCCAGAGCGCGAAAACGGCACCGATCCGGTCAGTGCGGCGGCAAAACTTTCGGTTGCCTCGCCAATCAAAAACGCGTGGCGGACATTCTCGAACCAGGGCGACAACACGTCCGGCCCCAAGTCCTTTGGTCGGCCGCCGGCGATCCAGTAAATGTCGGGGAAGGCGCTGAGCGCCCGGCCCGCCGCGTCCATGTTGGTGGCCTTGGAGTCATTAAAGAAGCGAACGCCATCGGCCTCACCAACCAATTCCATGCGGTGGGGCAAGCCGGAAAAGCTTATCAATGCCTCGGCGGCTGGTTCGGGGTCGCAGCCCAACTCGGTGGCGATGGCAAATGCGGCAGCCGCATTCTGCCAATTGTGCGCCCCGATCAATCGGCCCTGATTGAGGTCGGCGACCGCAGTTGAAGACTTTTCGGCGCTGGCGTCGTACAGCAAGCCGCCAACCACAAACACCCCGGCGTCGACGGGTCCGTTGCCGGACACGGCCAAAACCCGGCGGCCTTCCTGGGCAGCCAGTTCATCGAACACCGCGCGGGAGTCGTCATCATCGACGCCGACCACCGCCAACTGTCCCGGACGCTGGCCTGCGAACAGGCGTTTTTTTGCCGTCACATAGCCCGCCATATTGCCGTGACGATCCAGGTGATCGGGGCTCAAATTCAGCACCACGGCAACATCCGCGGCCAAAGATTTGGTTTGCGCGGTCTGAAACGAAGACAGCTCCAGCACATAGACATCGTCCGCGGCCAGCGCGGGCAGATCGAGAACCGCCGTGCCCAGATTTCCACCCTCGGCGCATTCGCGACCGCAGGCGCGCAGAACATGACCCGCCAGAGCAGTGGTTGTGGACTTGCCGTTGGTGCCGGTGATCGCCACCACACGGGCTGGCAAATTCCGGCGCGCGAAAAGCTCGACGTCGCCGATGATTTCGCACCTGTAGGCCTTGGCTTCCTGGACGATTTGGTGGGCGTCGGGGCCTGTCGCCGGAATGCCCGGGCTGACCACCAGCGCCGCGACGCCGGCCCAGTCCATGGCATACAAATCGGCGATGGTAATACCCTCTGCTTGTGCGCCGTCGCGGCGGGCCGGCTCGTCATCCCAGGCGCGCAAATCGGCGCCGCCAGCCGCCAACGACCGGGCTGCCGACAACCCGCTGCGTCCCAACCCCAGGACGGCAACTTGCTTGCCGGCGAATTCTGAAATCTCGATCACGGCGCTACCGCAGCTTTAGGGTTGAAAGCCCGATCAGGGCCAAAATGACGGCAATAATCCAAAAGCGAATGACGATGGTCGACTCCTGCCAGCCCTTTTGTTCGTAGTGATGGTGCAGCGGCGCCATGCGAAAAACCCGGGTCCCGGTCAGGCGGAAAGACACCACCTGGACGATCACCGAAACGGTTTCCAATACGAACAAGCCGCCAATGATCGCCAGAACAATTTCGTGCTTGGTGACGACGCTGACTGACCCCAGTGCTCCGCCCAAGGAGAGACTGCCGGTGTCGCCCATGAACAACATGGCGGGCGGCGCGTTGAACCACAAAAAGCCGAGACCGGCACCGATAATGGCCCCGCAAAACACACCAAGTTCGCCAGCCCCCGGAACGAAATTGATTTGCAGGTAGCCGGAGAAAACCGTGTTGCCGGCGAGATAGGCGATCAAGGCAAAGGACGAGGCGGCGATCATCACCGGGACAATTGCCAATCCGTCCAAACCATCGGTGAGGTTGACGGAATTTGACGCCCCGACCATCACAAACACGGCCACCGGGACGAAGAAAATCCCCAATGGGATCAAAAAATCTTTGATGAAGGGCACCGCCATCCCGGTGCTCAGGTTCTCCGGGCTGATCCCAGAAATCCACCAGGCGGCGATCCCGGCGACGATGATCTCGGCCACGACTTTGATGACACCGGGCAGGCCGCGTTGGCTGGCCCGGGTGACTTTCAGGTAATCGTCAGCAAACCCAATCAGGCCAAAGCCAAAGGTCACCAGCAACGTCGCCCACACATAGCCGTTGGTAAGATCGGCCCACAGCAAGGTGGCGGTGCCTAAAGACAGCAACAGCAACACCCCGCCCATGGTTGGCGTGCCCTGCTTGGTCAGCAAATGGCCGGCGGGGCCGTCGTCACGAATCGGCTGGCCGTTCACCTGCTTGGTTTTCAGCCAGCGGATAATCATGGGCCCGAAGAGAAAGCTAATCAGTAACGCCGTCATTACCGCACCGCCGGTACGGAACGTCAGGTACTGAACGACGTTGAACGGCGCAAAGCTATCCGCCAGAGGGAACAGCCAATGCAAAAGCATCTAGCGGCTCCTTTCGACCAAAGAGCGCACGACGGTGCCCAGGCCCATGGCGTTGGAGCCCTTGACCAGAACCGCATCGCCCGGGCGGACCGCGGCTACGATTTCGGCGGCGGCGTGGCCGGCCGTCGGCCAATGTCCACCGCGCTTGCCCGCCGGCAAAACATCGTCGAGCGGTCCGGTATGCTCACCCACTGTGAAAACCACATCGACTTTGGCGGCGGAGATGGCTTCGGCCAGGCCCACATGCAACGAGACGGCCTCCGGCCCCAATTCGCCCATATCTCCAAGCACCAAAACGCGGCGGTCAGCGGTCTTGGTACTCAGGACCTGCAACGCGGCGCGCACCGATGCCGGGTTGGCGTTGTAGCTGTCGTCGATGACAGCGAACGGGCCATCCACAGTTTCCACCGTGATCTGAGTGCCCCGCCCCGGGCCCGGTTCCACCTGGGTCATGGCTTTGGCGGCCAGTTCCAAATTCGCGCCGATGGCGTCCACCGCAGCCAGCACCGCCAAACTATTGCGCACCCAGTGGAACCCCGGCGCGCCAATTTTGTATTCCAATGCGTGGCCGCGGATGTCGGCGGAGACCATGGTGCCGTCGCCTTCGGCTTCATGGGAAGTCACCCGGGCATCGGCCCGAGGGTCGGCGCCAAAGCCGATGACTTCCGCGCCAGGGACCCGGGCAGCAGCAGCCAGGCGATCAAAATGCTCGTTGTCGCGATTCAATATGGCAAAACCGCCCGGCTCCAACCCTTCGAACACTTCAGCTTTTGAATCGGCGATCGCCGCCGTGTCGGCAAAGAATTCCAGATGGGCGGCCTCGACCGTAGTGACGATGGCAACGTGGGGCCCGATCATTTTCGCCAGGGGGGCGATCTCCCCCGGATGGTTCATGCCGATTTCGAAAACGCCGTAATCGGACCCGGCGGGCATCCGCGCCAAGCTTAGCGGCACGCCCCAATGATTGTTGTAGCTGGCGTCGGAGGCGTGGGTGGAACCGGAGCCAGCCAGGGCAAGTTTCAGGGCTTCTTTTGTGCCAGTCTTGCCGGCGCTGCCCGTCACCGCCGCGATGCGGGCGCCGCACCGGGCCCGGGCAAATCGGGCCAAGGCAATAAGGCCCTCCATTGTATCGTCGACAACGACGGCCGGCAGGTCGGAGCCAATGGAATTTGCGACCACCGCGGCCGCCGCTCCGCGATCCAAGGCATCCGCCACGAAATCCTGGCCGTCAAAATTCGGCCCGGACAAAGACACGAACAAATCACCGGAATTGACCGTACGGCTGTCGATGGAAACACCCGTGGCGGTCCAATCGCCGAACACCACGCCACCGGTTGCGGCCTCGGCGTCCTCCGAGGTCCAAAGCGCCACGTTCACGCGGCGCCTCGGAATTCTTGTGCGGCGGCCTGGGCCTGTGTGGAGTCATCAAAGGGCACGACTTCTGAGCCGAGGTCTTGGCCGGACTCAACGCCTTTTCCCGCCAGCACCAAAATGTCGCCTTCATCAAGACCGGCGATGGCGGCGCGAATGGCTTGCTCCCGGCCGGGGATTTCGACCGCATGATCGCAACCCCCCATCACCTGAGTGCGGATGATGGCTGGATCTTCATTGCGGGGATTATCGTCGGTGACGATGACCCGGTCGGCCAAGCCGCAGGCGATCTGTCCCATCTGGGCGCGTTTGCCGGTGTCGCGTTCGCCGCCGCAGCCGAAGACCACGGTCAGGTGGTGGGTGGCGTGGGGCCGCAGGGCGCGGAGGCAATGATCCAAGGCGTCCGGGGTGTGGGCGTAATCGACGAACACCCTGCCGCCGTTGTGCTCCGCCACCCATTGCAGCCGTCCGGGAACCCCGCGCAAATGCTCCAGCGATTCCAGCGCGCGAACGGGGTCGCCACCAGCGGCGACGACGAGCCCCAGCGCACACAAGGCATTCCACACTTGGAAGTCGCCGAGCAACGGAAAGCACAGGCTGTGCGCCCGGCCATCGATGCGAACATCCAGGTATTGGCTGGAACCATTGGCCCGCAAACCGGTGACCGCCAGGTCCGCCGCTTGGCGGCCATAGCCGATGACCTGCTGGCCGCGGCGGCGGCAGGCCGCCGCGATCTCTGGATATTCGTGGGAATCGGCGTTTAAAACCGCGGTCCCGTCGGCTGGCATGACAGCGGTGAACAAGCGCATTTTCGCGGCCAAATAGGCTTCGACCGTCGGGTGGTAATCCAGATGATCCCGCGACAAATTGGTAAAAGCCCCGGCGGTAATCCGGGTGCCGTCCAGGCGCGATTGGTTCAGCCCGTGACTGGAGGCTTCCAGGGCAACATGGGTGACCCCCGATTTCGCGAGGTCGGCCAGAACCCGGTGCAGCTCGATCGGCGCCGGGGTGGTGTGATGCAGACCCTGGGGCTCGTTCGGGCCAAGAACCCCCAAAGTACCGAGGCAGGCGGATTTAAGCCCCAGGCGTTGCCATATCTGGCGGGTGAACCCCGCCACCGAGGTCTTGCCATTGGTGCCGGTGACCGCCACCGCCGTTTGCGGCTGGGGACCAAAAAATTTCGCGGCAATTATCGCCAGGGCGCGCCGGGGATTTTGATCCTCGATGACCGGGATTTTGGTGTCGGAAGGAGCCGCCCCCGGTTCGGCGAGAACGGCGGCGGCGCCCCGGGCAATTGCCTCGGGGATAAAATCCGCACCATCGGCGGCGACTCCTTTGAGCGCGGCGAACAGTGTCCCAGATTTGACCGCGCGGCTGTCGGCGGCCAGACCGGTAATTTCAGGCCCGTCATCGGCACCCGAGGCGTAGAGATCAGAAAGCAGCACCTGCTGTCCTCCCATCTAAAGAAATGAACAGCGCCTGTTGGGCTGTTCGCGAAATCGTCTGTACCGGCTCCACCCCCAACAGGGGACCGATGCGGGAAATCACCCGGGACACCACGGGGGCGGCTGTCCACCCGGCGGTGGCAAATCCCTTGGTGCTTTCGTTGCCCTTGGGCTCGTCCAACAGGGCGAGCACCACATATTTCGGATCATCCATGGGAAAGGCGCCGACAAACGACGACACCAGGGCATCCGCCTGATAGCCGCCGTTTCTGGCCTTTTCCGCCGTTCCGGTCTTGCCTCCGACCAGGAACCCCGGCGCTTCGGCCAACGTTCCCGTGCCCTGCAAAACATTGAGCCGAAGCAACCGGCGAATGGCCTGAGATGTTTCGGCTGACACCACCCGGCGCGGTTCCGTTGGGCCTTGTACCTTGATCAGGGTCGGCGGTACGGCCCATCCGCCATTTACGAGCGCGCCAACCGCCCCGGCAAATTGCAGCGGGCTGACAGCGAGGCCATGGCCAAAAGCCACCGTCATCGTGCTGGTCTCGCGCCAAGGCCTGGGGACAATCGGTGCCCCGACCTCGGGTATCTGAACATCGGCCCGGGCCAGCAGCCCAAGCCTGGCCAAAAATTCCTGTTGGCGTTCGGCCCCCACTTCAATGGCCACGCGCGCCGCGCCGATGTTTGACGAATGGATGAAAATTTCCGGCACGCTGAGCCAGCGGTTCTGGGGGTGGTAGTCACGAATAACAAAGCGCGCGGCGCGCAGCGGCCCGCTGGCATCAAAGCGATCTTCCAGGCGCGCAGTGCCAAAATCCAGCGCCATGGCCATGGTCAGGATTTTCAGGGTCGAGCCCAACTCATAAACCCCAAGGCTGACACGATTGAAGCGTCCCTCGGCCGCCGACGCGGCGATTTGGTTGGGATCGAAACTAGGCAACGAAACCATGGCCAGGATTTCGCCGGTGCGGGCGTCCAACACCAATCCGGCGGCACCGATGGCCCGGAACTCGGCCATGGCCGCCGCCAATTCCTCGTGCAGCGCATATTGCGCCCGCACATCGATGGTTAGCTCCAAAGCGCCCGCGTCAGCAGCCGCGGTGAGCAGATCGTCGTCGAAGAACTGTTCGATCCCGCCGAGACCTTGGTTGTCGATCCCGGCATACCCCACCGCATGGGCGGCCAGGGCACCGTGGGGATAGACCCGGCGTTGTTCGGTGCGGAAGCCAAGACCGGGGATTCCCAGGGCGTTGACGTCCATTTGTTGGGTGGGTGTCAGGTGGCGTTGCAACCAGACGAAACTTTTGGCCGAGGTCAGTTTGTCGTAGACATCGCCGAACTCCAAGGTTGGCAGAACCGCCAACAAATCCTGCGCCGCTTGGGCCGGATCGGGAACCCTGCGCGGTTCGGCATGCAACGACGCCACCGCCAGGCTCGACGCCAGAACGACACCGTTGCGATCAACGATGTCCCTGCGCACAGAGGCGGCGGTGGCGATGCCGGGCGATGAATTTCTGGCCTCGCGATCGCCTTGCAGGGCCGCCAAATCAACGATGCGACCGCCGACAATGGCGAAGGCCAACGCAAAGAGTGCGGCAACAATCGTCAACCGGGCATGGCCGGTGCCAGTTGCGTCAAATCCTGTAGGAGCGTTGACGCGGACCCGCCGGTCGGGAGGAGAGCCAGTCGGGTCCGCGCCACGCTGTCCCACGAGCAGTACTTCGCTCAAGGAGCCTCTCGCTCACCGACTTGTGCCATCTGGGCGGATGGCGGGGGGGTCGGCTTGACCCGGGAGAGAGGACCCCGGTTTCCCCCCACCGCGGGTGCGGCGCGGAGGGGAATTTCGTCGAGGGCACCAATCTGGTGTGCGGCCACCGGGACCAGGTTCAGATGGCGCAGGGCCAATTCGCGCAAACGATCGGGCCGGTTTAGGTAGCTCCATTCGGACTGCAGCACGCCGAGGGTTTCCACCTGCACGGCCAAGGACCGCTGCAAATTCATGGCCCGGGTCTCCAGGCGCGCCACTTCGAATTTCATGGCGTACAGACCGATGGACAGAACAGCCGCGGCAGCCAGCGGCACCGCTGTAACCATTCCGACCCGGCTCATGCCGCTTCCTCCAAATCCCATGCCGGAGCGCCGGTGCGGATGGCAAACCGCATGCGCGCGGATCGGCTTCGGGGATTGTTGGCGACCTCGGTGGCCGAGGGCCGCACGACCCGGGAGGCGTCGCGGAACGATGGCGCCGGCCCGTCAGAGGCGGGAGGCAGATGACGGCTGGGGTTGGCGTCACGGCCGGTGCGCGCGGAAAAAAACCGCTTCACCACGCGGTCCTCCAAAGAATGAAAGGAAACGACACATAACCTGCCTGCCTCGGCCAGAATCTTTTCGGCCCCGGCCAAACCTCGGCGTAGTTCGCCCAGCTCGTCATTGACGAAAATACGGAGCGCTTGGAACGTGCGGGTCGCCGGATGAATTTGTTTGGCGCCGGAGCCCGGCACCTTGGTGGGCATGACCCCGGTGACGATGGCCGCCAATTGGCGGGTGCG
This sequence comes from Alphaproteobacteria bacterium, assembly GCA_047517625.1. GTDB lineage: Bacteria > Pseudomonadota > Alphaproteobacteria > UBA2966 > CAIVPW01 > JABHVE01. The sequence continues at coordinate 410 of JAKZSO010000115.1, read as the reverse complement.
CTCGATGGGGGTTTGCGCCCGGGCCCTGCATACCGCCTTGGCGATGCGCCGGGCGTAGCGTTCTTCGCCGAGCTCAAAGATAATTTTGGCCAGCGCCGCTTCCGACTGGTCTCGGACCACGTCCGCCGCCGTCATGCCGAATCGCGACATCCGCATGTCCAACGGACCATCCACCGAGAAGGAGAAACCCCGGTCGGCCTCGTCCAATTGCGGCGACGAAACCCCCAGGTCCAAGACCATGCCATCAATGCCAATGGAGTCGGTTTTGTGCGCGTGGTCTTGGATCAGATCAGCCATATCGCCGAAGGCGCCTTCGACAAGATGCAAACGGTCTTCGTATTTGGACTCCAGCGCGCGGCCACGGGCGATGGCTTGCGGGTCGCGGTCGATGGCCCACACGGTGCATCCAG
>JAKZSO010000114.1:0-10088 GCA_047517625.1 Alphaproteobacteria bacterium | reverse complement strand
CCGTTTTGGCGCCAGACGCGGAAGCGGTGTTGAGGCAGATCGCCGCCCTGGTGGCAAATACCGAGCGCCGCATTCAATTGAATGCGTATGCCGGAGGCACGGCGGAAACCGTTGGCGCCGCCCGCCGGTTGTCGCTCAGCCGGGCATTAACCGTGCGCTCGTTCCTGATTGAAGCCGGGGTTCGAAGCACCCGCATCGACGTCCGCGCCCTGGGCCTGGCCGGAGACGACGGGCCGCCAGAGCGGGTGGACATTCTTTTGCTGGCCCAGTGACCGCGACCCCGGCGGACAGCGCCCAAGCCACCGGCCCCCAGACTGCCGGGACTCCGTCGATGACCAGTCCCCGGCGGTATTTGACGCGCATGGTGGCGTTTACTCTGGTCGTGATCATTTTGGCCGGGGCCTTATTCACCGCAGCCGATGAAGTCATCGAGGCGTTCAATGCCAACCGCGGCTTGAACGGCTTGATCCTTGGCCTGCTTGTTATCGGTATTTTTTTCACCTTCCGCCAAGTCCAGCGCCTGGGCCCCGAGGTCAAGTGGATCGAGTCCTATCGCCGCTCCGAAGCGGGGATGTCGGTGCGCCGGCCGCCGGTATTGCTGGCGCCCATGGCGACCATGTTGGGCGAGCGGGCGACGGGGCGGGCGTCTCTGTCGACGCTTTCCATGACATCCATTCTGGACAGCATTTCGTCGCGCCTGGATGAATCCCGGGAAACGTCACGGTACTTGATCGGCCTGCTGATTTTCTTAGGCCTGTTGGGCACCTTTTGGGGTTTGCTGAAAACCATTGTTGCTGTCCAGGACGTTATCCAGGGGTTGTCGGCAACGTCGGATACAGCTGCCTTGTTCGGGGATTTGATTGCTGGACTGCAGGCGCCTTTGTCGGGCATGGGCACGGCGTTTTCATCGTCGCTGTTCGGGCTGGCCGGTGCGTTGATTTTGGGATTTTTGGATTTACAGACCGGCCAAGCGCAGAATCGTTTTTACAACGATCTTGAGGAATGGCTGTCCAGCATCACCCGCCTTTCGTCGGGCCTGGGCTCAGTTGGGGGCGATCAATCCGTGCCGGCTTATGTGGCGGCTCTGTTGGAACAAACAGCGGAAAGTCTGGATCAGTTACAGCGAACGATTTCCCGGGGCGAAGATGGCCGCACATCGGCCAATTCAGCGCTGTTGTCGTTGGCTGACCGGCTGGCGACGCTGACCGACCAGATGCGGGCCGAACAAGATTTGATGGTCAAGCTTGTGGAATCCCAGATGGAAATCCGGCCGGTGCTGAAACAATTGGGGGAAAACTTGGGCCGGGATCAGCAAATGACTTTGGACGACGCCAGCCGCACCCATTTACGCAATTTGGATGTTTACGTGACCCGCATGTTGGAAGAATCCGCCACCGGCCGTGATCAAATGATCGAAGAATTCCGCCGCGAATTTAAGCTGCTCGCCCGTACCATGGCCGGCCTCAAAATAAGCGGACGGCAAAGCGGCCGCGAATAAACCGATGGCTCGCGCTCGCGCCCCCCGCAGCGACAATATTTGGCCCGGTTTCGTCGACGCTCTGGCGACGCTGTTGCTGGTCATCATGTTTTTGCTGGTGGTGTTCATGCTGGCGCATTTCTTTCTGACCCAGGCCATCACCGGCCGCGACGAAGCACTGCTGCGCCTGAACAATCAGGTCGAAGAGCTGTCCCAATTGTTGGCCATGGAACGCCGGGAAACCGAGGAAATGCGGATCTCGGTCACCCAGCTGTCGGCGTCGTTGCAGACCGCCAACCAGGAACGCGATCTCCTTGCTTTGCGTTTGCGGGAAGTCACTGCCCGGGCCGAGGGCGCGGAACAGGCGTTGCTCGCCGCCAACCAAGAAATCGAGGCCGACCGGGAAACTATCACCGCGCGGTTGGCGGAGATCGAACGGCTGCGCCGGGATGTGGATGCCCTGCAGGCGATGCGCGATGATTTGGAGCTGGAAGTCGGGGCCTTGGCCCTGGCCATTGCAGCGGCGGATGAAGACGTGGACCGGCTTAACGCTGAATTGCTTGATGCCGAGGCCGAACGGGAGGCCCGGGAAGAAGCGTTGCGGCTGGCCCTGTTGGATCTGACATCGGTGCGCGATCGCAGCGCCGAATTGGAAGCCCAATTGGCGGACGAAACCGAACGCACATTGCTGGCGCAGACACAGTTGGATGATCGCGAACTGCGCCTGGCGGAGCTCCAGGATCTGTACAATTTGACCACCGACAATTTGGATGTGGCGGCGGCCGGTTTGGCTGTCGCCGAGGAAGATTTGGAAGCCGAGCGCAATTTGTCCCAGGAAGCCCGTTCCCAGGTGGCGATCCTGAACCAGCAGATTTTGGCCCTGCGCAATCAGTTGTCACAGATCCAAAGAGCCCTGAATGCCGCCGACGACCGCGATGCGGAACAGCAGGTGGTCATCGAAAATTTGGGTGCCCGGTTGAACGTGGCTTTGGCCCAGCGGGTCGAGGAGCTATCCACCTACCGTTCAGAATTTTTTGGCCGACTGGTAGAACTGCTTGGCAACCGTTCCGACATCCGCGTCGTCGGCGACCGCTTTGTCTTCCAATCCGAGGTGCTGTTCACAGTGGGCCAAGTAGAACTTGGGGACGAAGGAAAAATCGAATTGAACACGCTTGCCCTGGCGTTGCTTGAGATTTCGGCAAACATCCCCGATGACATCAATTGGGTACTGCGGGTGGATGGCCACACGGACAGCCAGCCCATCAACACCCCGTTGTTCCCGTCCAACTGGGAGCTGTCCACGGCCCGGGCAATTTCGGTCGTGAAGTTTTTGATCGAACAAGGGGTGCCGGAAGATCGGCTGGCCGCCACCGGGTTCGGTGAGTTCCAGCCAATCGATACGACTCCGGACGAGGTCGGGTTCCGCCGCAACCGCCGCATTGAAATGAAGCTGACCGAGCGCTAGTCGGACGGCGATCACAGCAAATGGCGCACGAAGTTTATGCGGCGATTGTCAACTCTGTGAGGGCTGGGAAATTAAAAGAGCCGTTCTCGAGTGGTGATTCCCACGCGGGCTGCCCAGGATTCGCAAGCGGGCCCTACAGAGTCTTTCTAAGCAGACAGACTGTCGCCAACCCCGGCAAAACCTCCGAGTCGTTTGTGCGAGTTTTCCGCGGACGCTTTAAATGCGTTCGTCCATTCAAATCCGGAGTGTGATTTTGAACGGAGGGAAAGTTGGACCCCCGGTCACATGTGCCGATCAGATTCACGCGTCCTCAGTGGAGGCGATCTGCTCTAAGGCGGCATCGAATTGGAGCTTGGCCAGGCGCGCGTACAAGCCCCCCTGGGCGGTCAGTTCGGCGTGGGTGCCCACCGCGACCAATTCGCCTTTGTCCATAACGATAATGCGATCGGCTTTCAGGACAGTCGCCAGGCGGTGGGCGATAACGATGGTCGTGCGGCCCTCCATCAACGGCTCCAACGCGGTCTGCACCAGCTTCTCTGATTCCGCGTCCAGGGCCGAGGTTGCCTCGTCCAGCAACAAAATTGGTGGGTTGCGCAGAATCGCCCGGGCGATGGCGATGCGTTGGCGCTGACCGCCGGACAACCGGGTGCCACGCTCCCCCAAATCGGTCTTGAAACCATCGGGCAGCTCATCAAGGAACTGGGCCGCCTGGGCCGCGATCGCCGCGGCACGGACGTCGTCGTCGGTCGCCTCCGGCCGGCCATAGCGAATGTTCTCTTGCGCCGTGGTGCCAAACACAACCGCATCCTGGGGCACGATCCCCAATCTGCGCCGGGCCTCTTCTGGGTCGACTTCCGCCAAAGACAATCCGTCGATACGCACCGTGCCGCCTTCGGGGTCGTAAAACCGCATCAACAGTTGGAAGACGGTTGTCTTGCCCGCTCCCGATGGCCCCACCAAGGCGACGGTTTCGCCGGGCTTCACGTCGATGGAGAAATTTTTCAGGGCCGAAATCTCTGGCCGGGTTGGGTAGGCAAACGTCACATTGTCAAATTGAATCGCGCCCAGCGGCGGGTCGGGGAAGGCCTGGGGGTTTTCCGGGGCGGCGATGGCGGGCTCAGAATCCAACAATTCCATCAGGCGCTCGGTGGCCCCGGCTGCCCGCTGCAAATCGCCGACGACTTCGGACAGGGCGCCGACGGCGCCGGCCACCATGACAGCGTAAAACACGAATGCCGCCAACTCGCCGCCGGACATGGTCCCGGCCATCACATCCTGGGCGCCGATCCACAACACCAAATCCACGGCTCCGAACATGACCAAAATGACCGTGACGGTCAGCCAGCTGCGGGCCATCACTTGGCGCAGGGCCGTGCGGAACGCGTCCTCCACCGATTTCGCAAAGCTGGTGCGGTCCAGGTCTTCGTGGTTGAAGGCCTGGACGGTCTGGATCGCGTTCAGGCTTTCGCCCGCGTGGGCGCCAACATCGGCGATGCGGTCCTGGGTGGCCCGGGACATTTTGCGCACCACCCGGCCAAAGATCAGCACCGGAATGAAGACGAAGGGCAAGAACAGGAACACCAACCCAGCCAGTTTGGGACTTGTGAACGCCAACGCCCCGGTGCCACCCACGAAAATCAAAAAATTGCGCAGAGCAATGGAGACGCTGGAGCCGATGACCGTTTGAATGAGGGTGGTGTCGGTGGTCAGCCGCGACATCACTTCACCAGTGCGGGTGACTTCGAAAAACTCCAGCGACAGGCTGATAACCCGGGCGTAGACCGCGGACCGGACATCGGCCACGACTCGTTCGCCCAGCCACGAAACCAGATAGTGGCGCACGAATGTGGCCTGGGCCAAAACCAGGATCACACCGAACACCGCCAAAAAATAAAAGTCCAGGCGGCCGGCATTACTGGGATCGAACCCCTGGTCAACCACCAGGCGCAAGGCCTGGCCGATCCCCAAAGTTGCTGCAGCAGCGACCACCAAGGCAAACCCGGCCCCCACCATCAGCCAAGGGTAGGGCCGCACGAACGACCAAATCCGTTTCAAGTGGCGGATGTCGCGGGTTTTAGGGCGTTCCGGCATCGTGTCGGAATCCCAACCGCGCCCACCGCGACGACCCCCGGCCACGGATTGGGAATGCTTGCGGTCTTGGTCGACGGTGTCAGTCAAAGGTGTGTTCCAAGGCTATTCAGAAAAATCAAGGATGGGCAGCGCGACCCCCGTCCCGGCAGCGAAATCCGCGGTCATTACCATGGCCAGATCGTCGCCGCCCCGGGTCGACACCCAGGCCCCGGCATTCTGATCAAAATCATAATGACTGGCGCCGCTTAACGGCGATGAATACCAAAGCTGGCGCAAGGGCGCGTGTTTGTTGACCAAAAACGTGCCCACATTATCGACCTCCACGGTTAAAACACCGTTTTCCAGGTCAACTTCGAAATCCCCAGCCGCTTCCAAGGTCGCGGCAAGGAATTCCAGGGCCCGCTGGGCCACCGTCTCGAACAGGTTTTCGTCCATTTTCATCCGGCGGGGACGCTACTCCAGGGACTCTGAGGGGGCAATGGCGCAGACGGCCACCCTTGCGTGGGCCCGCTGTCACAGATATATAGTCGGCCAGCGAATTCAATCCCAGCGAAGCCTAGATATGAAGAACGATATCCACCCGGACTACCACACCATCAAGGTGGTCATGACCGACGGCACCGAGTTTGAAACCCGGTCGACCTGGGGGGCCGAAGGCGACACCATGACCCTGGACATTGATCCAACCTCTCATCCCGCGTGGACGGGCGGCGGCGGCAGGCTGGTGGATACCGCCGGGCAAGTGGCCAAATTCAACCGCCGCTTCAAGGATTTCGGGATCAAATAATCGTTTCCGCGGGGGTATTGACGCCCGGCTCAAGTCTTCCCATTTGCAAATGATCCGAGGGCCACTGAGGCATCGGATTCCAGGCTCGGCCATTGTGGCGGGACCTTTGGTTTTTGCCCAAGCATACGCTGGGCGTTGCAAATTGCTTCTTTAGGAGGATTTGAGAAATGCATTATTACAATTATGCCCCGACCCGCCGGCGCGTCCCTTACGACCCGTTTGGCGCCCTGTTTTCAGGTTTCAACGCCGGTGAGCCCGGCCCGCGCTATAACGTCGAACAGGTGGACGACGACCATTTCCGCATTGCTGTTGCGGTTCCAGGTTTCGCCGAGGCCGACTTGGACGCGACCCAGCGCGAAGACGAAATTTTGGTCACCGGCACCACCGCTGACGAAGATGCCGCTGACAATGTGTCGTACCTCTATCGCGGCATTGGCGGCCGTCCGTTCGAGCGCCGCTTTGCCCTGGCCGACGGGGTCCGCGCCACCGGCGCCAACCTTGAAAACGGCCTTCTACACATTGATCTGGTGCGCGAGGTTCCGGATGAGCAAAAGCCACGGACGATTGCGATAGCTCCGCCCGTAAAGCGAAAGCGTAAAGCGGCGTAGCCACTTCGCGCTGAAGCGAAGCGAAAGGCGGCGCGACACTTGAAGACGCTCCGCCTTCCAAGCGTGGTAAGCGCAAAGCGGCCTAAACCGGCCACTCCCAACCTCCCTCTAGACAAGAAAAGGGCCGCCAATTTGACGGCCCTAGTTTGTTCTTCAACAGGGAGGCGCAATCAGATGACAATCGCTAAAGCGCGATAATCTGATGTAGCTGCCTGTAATATACCTGCAGCACCTTAACGAGACCTTAATCGCGCGAAAGTTTTTTCTAATAGGAATCAGTGAGTTGTCGGCAGAACTTGCCACGAAAATGCATGCAATTGAGATTGTGGGCAAGGGCGGGCCAGAGGTTTTGTCGCCCGCGACCCGGCCGGTACCGGAACCGGGCCCTGGAGAGGTCCTGATCGAGGTCGCCGCCGCCGGTGTAAATCGCCCGGACGTCATGCAGCGCCAGGGCCGCTATCCGCCGCCACCCGGGGTCACCGACATTCCGGGCTTGGAGGTCGCCGGTACCGTCGCCGCGGCGGGCGCGGGGGTAAAACGCTGGCACCCGGGCGACGAAGTTTGCGCGTTGGTGGGGGGCGGCGGCTACGCGGAATATTGCGTTGCCCCCGCGGCCCAGGTGTTGCCGGTGCCCGCTGGCCTAAGCTTCGTTCAGGCCGCGGCGCTGCCGGAAACCACATTGACGGTTTGGACCAATCTGTTCGAAAAGGCCGCCCTGGCCACCGGTGAGCGGGTGTTGATCCACGGCGGATCTGGTGGCATCGGCACGACAGCTATCCAATTGGCCCATGCCTTCGGGGCGGAGGTTTTCACCACCGCCGGATCCGACGAAAAATGCGCCGCCTGCCGGGAATTGGGAGCGGACGTCGCGATCAATCACAAGACCCAGGATTTTGGCGCGGTAGTGACGCAAGCCACGGATGGCCAAGGCGTGGATGTGATCCTGGACATGGTTGGTGGCGGCTATGTTCAGCGCGGCATCGACATCTTGCGCCCTGGCGGCCGGCTGATCCTGATTTAGTTCTTGCTAAGCAGCAAGGCCGACCTCGACCTAACCCCAGTGCTCCGCAACCGCCTGACGCTGTTTGGCTCGACGCTTCGGGCCCGGCCGGTGGCGGAGAAAGGCGCCATCGCGTCGTCGGTCGAACAAAGTGTCTGGCCGTTGCTGGCGGCTGGCACCATTGCCCCGGTAATTGACAGCGAATTTCCGCTGGACCAAGCGGCGCGTGCCCACGCCCACATGGAATCGGGGGGCCATTTCGGCAAGATCGTGCTGACGGTGCCTTGATTTTACCGCCTGGCCGCCAAGCTGGTATAGTCGGCTCGTAAACCCGTTAATTCGCGCTTTTTTCGAACATTTGGCCCGCCGGTTTGGCGGAGCGTCGGCAAAGGGTTGCAACCGTGACCCCACGGTGCCCGGGCCTAAGGAGAGACGTTCATGATTTTGCCACTGATGCCGAAAGCCACGGCAGTTTGGCTGGTGGATAACACCGCGCTGACTTTTGTTCAGATCGCGGAATTCACCGGCCTGCATCCACTGGAGGTTCAGGGTGTGGCCGATGGCGAGGTTGCCACGGGCCTGCAAGGGGCGGACCCGGTGAACGCCGCTCAGCTGACGACGGAAGAAATCAAGCGCTGCGAGGCCGACCCGACCGCCCGCCTGACCATCGCCGACTCCGATGTGCCGAGGCCCCGGGCCCGAACCAAGGGCCAGCGTTATACTCCAGTGTCGAAGCGCCATGACCGCCCCGCCGCGATTTTGTGGCTGTTGCGCTATCACCCGGAGCTTACCGATACCCAAATTTCCAAATTGGTGGGGACGACCAAACCGACCATTAATTCGGTTCGCGACCGCACCCACTGGAACATTCAGCAGCTCAAACCAAATGATCCGGTTAGTTTGGGCATGTGCACCCAGCAAGACCTGGACTCCGCGGTGCAAAAAGCGGTGGACAAGGAACGTCGGCGCCTGGATCGGGAACGCAAGGACGCCGCCCGCAAGGCGCGGGAAGGGGAAGCAGCCGGGGCCGCCCCGCCGGCGGCGGCGACCGAAGTCATGGAGGCCGAACCGCCCACGACGGAGGTGTCCGCCGCGACGACCCTGGTGAAGACAGAACTAAAGCCTGAGTCAGAACCCACCCCGGACAAAAAAGCGCCCAGCGCCCAGAGTGTCTTTGGCGACGATCCCGGCCCCACCGTCGCCAAACCGGATTAAATAACCTTCAGATACCAGCGACTGGTAGGCCGGTCGTCATCTGCTCTTGGGCCGCCAGGGCTCACGCTTCGGCCGGCCTTGGGTGGGGACGCCGTGGTGAGCATTACTCACCTTCTAAAGCCAGCGCCGGACCCGCGCCTCGTAGGCGCGGTAAGCGTCGCCGAACTTGCGTTCCAGATAGGCTTCCTCGCGCGCCACAACGCCATAGCGGATGACCAAGTAGGACGGCACCAGTGTCGACAAGATCCATAAGCTATTGAGGGCGATGGCGACGCCAACAATGCCGATGTGTGCACCCAGATACATGGGATTGCGGGAGGACGCGAACACACCGGTGTCAACGATCGCTGCGGTCGTGGTGTTCGGCTGGACCTCGGTTCCAGCGCGTCGGAATTGCCTTACGGCGAGAGCAGCAAGGGCAAGCCCGGCGAAGCCAACGCCGCCTCCCACCCAGGAAGAGGGAAAACCTGCGGGAATGAAAGGGAGGGGAATCAAGAAATCTAAAACAATGCCGACGGTCACGAGGAAAACCCAGAGGACTGGTGGGCGGACCACCACATTGGCGTGATCGGATGAGGACGGATCGGCGGCGGTGTCCCGCCGTAGGAAAGACTGAGTCATGTGAACCTCCTTGTGTTCGGCTGCGGACCGCAGTGCTTGAGTTGTCAGAACGCTGCTCCGATTGTTGGCGCAGCACCGAGATAGAGGTCTCGATTTCTGCCCGGCGCGATTCGTAAGTGAGAACCTCGGCCTGGGCGATTCCGGGCTGACGGACCACAACGTCCTGGGGCCAAACCGGGGCTTCATCCCGGCTTTCGGCGATCAGCCGTGCCCGGGCCAGAATGAACGCATCCAAGGTCGCCTGGACTTCGTCGGGGTTGAGCTCGCTGGCGGACAGCTCGACCTGGACCAGGGGCTGGCCGGCTTCCACCAAGTCCCCTTCCAGCACGAAGATTTCCAGGACCACGCCGCCCTCCAAATGCTGGACGGATCGGACCTGGCCTTGGGCACCACTTCGCCCTGGGCCACTGAGACTTCCACGAGTTCGGTGAAATAGGTCCAAACGATGGCAGCGGGTCAGCATGAGCATCACGGCCCACACAATGGGGCGGCCAGCGCGAATCGGCTGACTATCAACTAGGTTATCGAGTTCGCTTGTGGTCGCCATTATTTGCTCTTTTTGGCCCTCCGGGACCAATCAGTATAAAATGGCCCTCTGAAGCCGCCAGAACAACCCCGTGTTTGATCCCGGGCGGGTATTAAGCTTGGCGGATCGCCAATTGCGCCATGCCGCTGCCCACCAAGGGGATGTCCCGGTCGATGTTGAAAAGTTGAGGTAGGTGTCGCTCTCCTGGGGCCGTTAGGCTCCGGGTGCTGCAAACCCAAAAGGGAGAACGACACCATGGGAAATAATATCCGTAGTTCCAGCCGCCCGAAAGCCCTTG
>JAKZSO010000113.1:0-10840 GCA_047517625.1 Alphaproteobacteria bacterium | reverse complement strand
GGCCAAAGCGGCGTCGCCGGTGGTTTGAGTTTGCCGCACGGCTTCCAGCGAAACCAACAATGGACCGTCCGGCGCCCAAACATCCGCGCCCACACCGGGGCCGGGCGCAACAACTTCGGTGCTGACGGCACCGCCGCCTTCCACCCAGGCGTCAAAGCCGCCGTCGAGAACCCGGGCCGAAACCCCCAAGCTGGTCAGCACCATGACCACCAAGGGCGCGTCGGCGCCGGTGCCTTGGTCGTAGGCCACGACCTCGCGCCCGGGCTCCAGCCCCAACGCGGCGACGATGCCGGCGATTTCTTCGGCACTTTTCAAAACGCCTGGCATGGCGGCGGAATAGGACAGTAAATCCCGGCTCCAAAGCCTGGGAGCGCCAGGCATATGGCCTCGGGAATAGCTGAGCGTGCCCCGGGCGTCGATGACCATGGCCGCCTGCGGCACATCGACCGCGAACCATTGGTCATAGTCCGGGAACGACCGGTTTAGGCGCCACGCGCCGGTCGCCGCCGCGGCGATCAACGCCAACCCCAGAACCAAACCCAACGCTCGACGCGACTGCCTTGCCATTAGCCGCCCAAGTGTCCGCCTAGACCACTCCGCAGCACCGGTCAGGGCAATTGGCGGCAAAATCCCGGCCATGCTCGAAGGCCGCGCCCATGGGGATGTTCATTCCCTGGCGCTCGGGCACCTCGGATTCGACGTACGCCGCACCCAGGGGACGCGGCCCACCGGGATCATGGCCTCAACGCCAAATCCCGGAACCGAGATCACGGCAACGGCGTCACGACCGGGCAACGGCACGAACAGCCGATCACCGGAGGGCAGGAAGGTACCGCCAAGGGGCGCGCTGTCTTCCATCCAACGCGACGGTGCCGGTGATCTCCACGCGGTCCAGGTCAATGATCGTCAACGCGTTGGCGGACCGGCACATGACCACGCCCCAGCGCCCGTCGGGGCTGATTTCGCTGGTCAGCGGATTCACCGCCAAGCCATCGGCCTGGAGCAAAGCGGACGAGCTCGACGGGGCTAAGCGGGTTAGAAACGTCGATGATCGATTCACTGCCGTCGCCACGGGCGTTTTCCACCAACAGTTTGTCGCCGCGCGGCGACACCGTGGCCATGAACGGCTCCAAAGCCTCGTCGCCCAACTGTTCCAGTGGCAACGTCGCAACACGGGCGAAGGGTTCAAGGCTGAAAACACTGACCGTTCCGCCCAAACGATCGGGGGTAAAGGCATGGCTGCCGTCGGCCAACAAGGTCATGTCGCAGGGGTTCGAGTCGGCATAATGGTCAATGACCTCGACGACCCGGGCCAGGTCGGGCGGGTCCGGGTTCGCATCGATTTTGTAAATTTTGTCGGTAAACCGTGCGGCATTGATGAGGAAGCGGCCGTCGGGCGTGAGCTCGGTATAATTTTGGCTGGATTCCGTCGGGACATTTGCCACTTCCTCGCCGGTGGTCAGGCTGTAGCCCACCACCTTTTCCCGGGTCCCGCCCCAAATGATGTCCCGGGTGTAATCCCAGCGCGCGGCCGGAAACGCGAACGACCCCGGCGTCGGAAGCGTCACCAAGACTTCGAGGCTGTCAGGATCGATCAGTGTCATCGAGGCGCCGATCCCGGCGTCCGAATCGCCACCATTCGAAATCACCACCATGCGGCCCGTTGCCGCCAATGCTTGGGCGTAGGGCGCCAGCGCCGCGGCTCCCACCCCAATCCCCGCCATTTTTACGAACGTCCGCCGTGTGGATTTCATCATCTGCTCCTCCCCCGTGATTTTCTTGCTTCTATTGATCGATGGGAACATTCGCGTCGTTGCCCCATTCCTCCCACGAACCAAGATACAGCCGTGGACGCGGATGGCCCAGCATTTTAAGCACTGCATAAGTATGGGCCGCGCGCACCCCGCTTTGACAATAGGTGGCGACCTCGGCCACATCCAGCGCCCCGGCCATTTTAGCCTGCAGTTCGGCCAACGGGCGCAAGACCTGGGGATCACCGGTCAACAGGGCGTCCCAGGGCAACAGCGCGGCACCTGGAATGTGGCCACCACGATCGGACATCAGGTCTTCGCCCGTGAATTCTTCCTCGGCTCGGGTATCGAGCATCAACAAGTTATCATCGCCGACGCGATCTTGAATCTCCGCCAAATCGATCCACGACCCCGGGTCGGGACTAAGGCCAATCAACGTCGCCGCCGGTGACGGCACTTGGCCGCCTGCCGCCGTCGGCAACCCCGCGGCGATCCAGGCTTCGATTCCGCCATCCAAAATCCAGACCTCGACCATTCCCATGGCCACCAGCGTCCACCACACGTGCGCGCTGTCGCTGCCGCCCCGGGCGCCATAAACGACCACCGGCCCCGGACCAACGCCCAAGCCCTGGAGCAGGTTGGCCAGATCGCCCGGGTCCACCAATTGCCGGGCACCTTGGCCGTCGGCGTTGATATTGCGGGCGTCCAAATACACCGCGCCGGGGATGTGGCCGCGCAAAAACATGCGTTCGGCCCGGGCATCGATGATGGTCAGGTCAGGCCGTTTGTCGCGCCATTCGACGAGCGCGGTGACGCTGGAAAAAGGTGCCTGAACCATGGAAAAACAAGCCCCGAGCGGCTAATTCGCCCGCGCTTGCCAAAAGCTGATCAGCTGCTGGGTCACCGGGTCAAACCGGGGCGTGTCCATTGTCGCCACTGGCTCCAAGAGCGGTCCGATGCGCCAGCTGCGCAAGAATTCGATCACCGCCGCCCGATCGTAAGAGCCCAGATTTTCATAGGCCAAACGCTGATCCCGGGCCTCGCCCCCGTGCATCAAAATCGCTTCGTTCAGCGTCGATAAATTCGCCCGGTGGCCGTACGGCCCCGAATTGCCGGCACCCCACAGGCGCCGTGTCAGGAACGCGTCCTTGGGCACGTTGCTAATACTGAAGGCGCCGCTGCGGGCAGCGGTACGGGCGGCGGTGGGTCCGGGCAAAGGTTGCAGACGAAAGCCCTGGCCAATTTGTTCGTTGGCGAAAAACGGGGTTTCTTCATCGGCAATCACGTGGCGCTTCAAATCCGTGAAGGGCCGGACGATGTAGCCGCCGTCCGCTGTCCGCTGCAAATCCGCCGCCCACGCCAAGTCGGCCAAATCCGCCATGACCGGGGCATTGACCATGGCCCCGGACAGGGTTCCCAGGCCAGCGATGGGGCCGGGTTCCATGAACATCAAACTGTCCAAGACCATTTCTGTACGGTGGCAGCCATCGCAACCGATTTCCTGGAACACCACATCGCCCCGGGCCACGCCCGCCGCCAATTCCGGATCGTCGGGAATGATTTGCGACGGCGGTGCCAACGCCGCCTGGAACAGCACCAGGGCGGTCAAATCCCCGGGCGTCAGTTCGTCGACGACCAAATCCTGATCGAAGTCCCGGGTCCCGGTTTGGGTCATGCCGAACCGTTCAACCGCTTGCATTCCGTGGTGATGGTTCATGGCGCCGATGTTGAATTCACGCAGAGAAATGGTCACGCCTTTTTGCGACCACGGGCGGATCACCAAATCGATGCCGACGCCGGTGACTTCCGCCGTGTCCACGTCGCCATTGGCCTGGGCCGTCAGCGCGCCAAAGGACACGCCCTTTGTCAACAGCTCCTTGCGCACTGGGCCACCTGCCGCAGCGGCTTCGGCAATGGCCAGAGCGCGAATTGCCAGCATTTCGGTGGTCATTTCCCGGGCCAGCAGCTCGATTAGCCCAGACCCGTGCATGCCGGTGGTGCCGCGCTCGATACTGAATTCCGGCGCAAATGTCAGCGTATCGACGGCCAAATTCTGGGCCAACACAAACGCGTTGACGACAAAGTCGCCGCCGCCCCCCGCTTCCGGCTGGTTGTGACAGGCAGCGCAAGATCCTGAATCCGGCCCCGTGGTTTGCAAGAATGGATCGCCCCCGAGTGCGCGCCGGGTGGGCTGGCCGTCGCCCGTTGCCGCGGGCCGGCCGGCCCCGTCTAACGACGTAAAACGCATGGAAAACAATCGCCGGCCCGCTTCGATCAACGTCGGCACATCAATGATGCCGGCGCCGGCCTGATCCTGGTCCACATGAAAAAGCAGCGCCCGTTCGTCGCCGATCCCCGCCGCCGCGACCGGTGTCGCCGCCAATGCGGCCACGAATAATCCACGCAAAACCAGATCAAGCTTTTTCATTTCAATCCTCCCGCAACGCCGGTGAAAACAAGACCTGGGCGACACGCTTTTTATTCTACGGGATCAACCCGTACTCCCGGAATTTTTCCTGGTAGGTGATCTCGTTCGGCTCCATCGCATGGGCGATCGCCAAATCCGCCGCCGCCAACTCGCGCTCGCCGAATCCTTCGTACGCCATCGCACGATTGAAAAGTGGCGACACCGACCTCGAGCCCAAGTCCAAGGCAGTGGTGAAATCCGCGATCGCTTCTTCGTAGAAGCGCATTTCCAAATAGGCCCGGCCGCGGTTGTTGTAGGCAACCGTGTTGCCGGAGTCCAAAGCGATAGCCGCCGTGTAATCGCGAATGCCCTCTTCATACTGACCCATCCCGACCCAGGCCGTGCCGCGGTTGTCCAAAGCAGCAGCAAACGTCGGATCCAGAATGATGGCCGCGGTGTAATCCTCGATCGCCAAGTCGAAAATGCCAACCGCATAGAACGCAATACCGCGGTTGTTCAACACCCGCACCCGAAACGCTTGCGGGAAGCCAATGTTAAGACCAGCATCGTAATCATCAATGGCGGCGACGAAGTCGCCTTTGTGGCGCAGGGCGTCCCCTCGATAGGCGAAGACCGCGGCCAAATCCCCGGGCGCGAGATTGCCGGCCTCGATGGCTCGGGTCGCGAAAAAGACCGCCAAATCCCAATCCTGATTAGCCAACGCCTGATATGCCGCCAGGCCGTCTTGGGCCGCTTGGTTGCCTCGGTTGCCTTGGGCGGCCCCCTGGCCATTGGCCGCCGAGCCTGAAAAAAACCCGGCCGCGACGACCGCGACGATGATCAGAACACTGCGCAACATCGCCAGATTTTAGCACTCAAATTTGCCCAGCAGATTCTCTTGTTTGTCCAAACGGGGCCGCGAACACGCGCCGTTTATTGGACTTTGCCCGCGGCGATGGGTCACACTCGGCGCATGGGAAAAATGCCAGTCGTCACACGATTTCTCGCGCTGGTATTTCTTATGGTGGCCGTTTACCCCGTTGCCGCGAAGGCTGCCGAGTTCACCTCGGTAACGTTGGCCGGTGGGGTCACCGTGGAATTCGCGGTGGTGCTGCCCGATGGCTTCACCGCGGACAAAGCTTGGCCCGCCATTTTGGCTTTTCCCCCGGGGGCCAGAACAAAGCGATGGTCAATACCGGTTTGGGATGGTGGGAGTCCGAGGCCCAGCGCCGTGGATATTTGGTGTTTAGCCCCGCCGCCCCCTCAAGCGAATTATTTTTTGACGGCAGCCGGGGCCTGATCCGCCCGTTCGCCGAGGCGCTTCTTAGCCGCTACCCGGTTCAGGGCGGGCAATTTCATTTGGGCGGCATCAGCAACGGCGGCATCAGCGCCTTCACCGCGGCGCTGGATCATCCAGATCTTTTTCTGTCGATCACCGTGCTGCCGGGATTTCCCAGGGGAGAAGATCTCGCCGCTATTCAACACATGAAGATCAATATGTTCGCCGGTGAAACCGACACCGCGTGGGTCGCCCAGATGGTACGCACCAACGATGCGCTGACCGCAATTGGCGCCGACGTGTTCATGGAGGTCGTGCCCAACGCCGGTCACACCTTGCCGTCGCTGGCGGGGCCGGGGGCATCGCGGCTGTTCGATTTGTTGCCCTGACCGCCCTGAGCCCAGCGCCTATTGAGCCATTCAATGGGGGTGGCGATCAGCCCTTGGGGCAACAATACCACCGAGGCCATAAACCCGACCCCTAGGGCCAGCAGCCAGAAGTCGCCAAAAATCCCCGACAGAAAAGCCTCGGCCAAGCGCACGGCCACGGCGCCCAAAAACGCCGCCAGCAAAATGCTGCGGCCCCCAAGCGCCACCCAAATCAGCACCTCGGCCGACAAGCCAAAACCGATCAGGCTGGGCGAGGCAAAGCCGTCCGTTGCTACGAATAGCGCTCCGGCCAGCCCGGCGATGGCCGCACCGAGAATGAACGAGCCGAGGCGCACCGCAAAAACCGAATAGCCAAAATGGGCCAGCCGATCCGGGTTGGTGCGCACCGCTGTCAGCACCGCGCCGATCCGCGTTCGCAGCAGCCGGTCGAGGCCAAGGTAGACCGCAACGGCAAAAATCAGGACGGCATAGTACATAGGGGTGGGGTCAAGCGGATCGGCGGCCCAAGGCCCCAGGGCCGGCACCCCAACCAAACCGTTGTCGCCGCCCAGGGAATACAGTCCGCGCAAGGCTTGCTCGACGATCACCGCGACCGACAAGGTGATAATGGCAAGGTAGGCGCCGGAAACACCCCGGCCCCAGAATAGAAACCAACCCAGGGCGCCGGCGGCCAGCGCCGCCCCGGTCACTGCAATCACCAGCGCGACCCAGGGCCGGGCCAGCAGATCGAACAATCCCTCGTTGCCGAACAGTCCCATGGTCAAGGACGCCATCAAATAGCCGCCGATGCCGAAGGATACGGCGTGGCCAAAGGTCAGAATTCCGGTCCTGCCCCACACCAAGGACAGCGACATGGCGAACATGCCGAACACCACATAGCGGGTTGCTTGGCCGGTCCAATAGCCGCTGCCCAAGACCGGCACCAGCACCAGAACAAGCAAGACCGCCACCGCCAGGGAACCAGAAAAGTCGCGCCGGATCATGGCCGGCCTCGGCGCCCGGGAAACAGCCCACCCGGACGCATGCGGATGACCAAAATCGCCATGACGAACACCGTGATTTGCGCCAATACCGGCGAAATCCAACCGCCGAGGAAGCTATCCAACCCGCCGACCAGCCCGCTGCCCGCCAACAGGCCGGTCATGGAGCTGGCGCCGCCGACCAAGATTGCCAGGAACGCCGGGACCAAAAACCCCAGCCCCATCTGGGGGTCGACACTGATCAACGGCGCCACCAGGGCCCCGGCCAACCCGGCCAAGCCGGCGCCGATGGCGAAGCTGGTGCGGTTCACGGCACCGGTGTTGATGCCCAAACTGGCCGCTGTGCCGGGGCGCGCGATCACGGCCCGGGCCAACAAGCCAAACCGCGTGCGGACCAGCACAAACCCGGTCCCGGCGATCACCGCCGCCGCCACGACCATCAGAACGATGCGGTAGGCAGGGTAGGTGAAGGCGCCAACGGTCACCGCCCCAGCCAAGGGCAACGCGACGCTGTGGGATCCGGGGCCAAACCCCAGCACCACCAGTTGCTTGATGGCGATGGAGAGGCCCCAGGTCGCCAAGATGGTGTCCAACGGCCGGTGGACGATGAAGCGAATCACAAGGAATTCGATGGCCAAGCCGATCACGCCGACCACCACCGGCGCCAACAGCGCGGCAAGCCAGAACGGCACGCCCAATCCTTGGGCCACCACCACGGTGTAGGCCCCCAGCAGGAACAGCTCGCCGTGGGCGAGGTTGATGATTCCCATCATGCCGAACACGATCACCAATCCCGAGGCCACCAGCACCAGAATCAGCACGAACGACAAGGCATCCAGAACAAGGGGAAGGGCCTCGATCATATCGCCAGGTGCCGATGGACCGGGCCTTGCGATTCGGTCAACGCCTGCGCCAGCGCCGACACGGCCACTTGCTCGGCGATCATACCATCGGCGAGAAAGGCGACAGATGTGGCCATGGTCTGCACCAGCTCCACATGCTGTTCCACCAACAGGACCGCCAGGCCCAGGTCCGCCACCACCTGAGCCAAGACCGCGGCGATATCGCGGATCACCGACGGCTGTAACCCTTCCGATGGTTCATCCAGCAACAGCACCTTTGGCCGCCGGGCCAGGGCGCGGCCAATGGCCAGCATTTGCTGTTCGCCGCCAGACAACGTTCCCGCCGTTCGCTGCCGCAATTGGGCCAGGACCGGGAACCAATCATAGATGTCGTCCGGGACCGGACGGCCCAGGCCCAGATTTTCCTCCACCGTGAAGTCTTCGAACACCTCCCGGCCCTGGGGCACCGTGGCGATGCCCCGGCGGGCGATCTGGAACCCGGGCAGCCCGGTGATATCCTCGTCCGCTAAAAACACCGATCCGGCCGAAGCGGCCAACCGACCGTTGCAGACGTTGCACAGGGTGGTTTTGCCCATGCCGTTGCGGCCCATCAATGCCAGCACCGCGCCGGGCTCAAGGGTCAGGCTGACGCCGCGCAACACCGGAACTTGGCCGTATCCGGCGTGAACTTGTTTGATTTCCAGCATCCTATTGACCGCCGAAATACAGCGCCCGCACTTCACCGTCGGCGTGAATTTCGCCAAAGGTGCCGGAGCGCAAAATTTTACCCTTGGCCATGACCGTGATCTGACAATCCAGGCGTTCCAGGAAACCGGTGTCGTGTTCGATCACCAAAATCGTTACCCCGTCCTGGGCCGCGAGGGTGCGGATCAAGTCGACGGTGGCGGCGGTCTCGAACGCGGTCATGCCGGCGGTGGGCTCGTCCAGCAACATCAACCGCGGGCGGGCCGCCAAAACCATGCCGATTTCCAGCCACTGGCGCTGGCCGTGGGACAACGCGCCAGCTTGGTCTCCGGTCTGGTCCTGAAGGTAGACGCGTTTGGCCAAATCGAAGTTGGCCCTGGCCCCGGTTCCCCAGCGATCGCCCGCCGCCCGGGCCAAGTCCAAATTTTCGGCCACGGTCAATTCGCCAAACACGGTGGGGACTTGGAACTTTCGACCGACCCCCAGGCGGGCGATGCGGTGGGGGGGCAACCGGGCCAGATCGGCGCCAGCCAGGACGATACGCCCGGCGGTCGGCCGCAGGGTTCCGGTGATCAAGTTAAAAATTGTCGATTTTCCGCAGCCGTTAGGGCCCACCAACGCCCGCAATTCCCCCAGGCCCAGGGACAAATCGACTCCATCAACCGCGGCAACCCCGCCGAAATCCTTGTGCACGTTGTCCAGTGTCAAAAATGTCATCGCCATTTTGGGTTTGTGGTTAACGGATGGGTGGCGCGGCGGGAAAGGCCTGGGCTATAGTACTCGGACGGCTTGGTGCGGGCGGCCCGCCGCACGCCTCGACAACGGTACCCCAAAATGCTTCGCCTACAACGCAGGAAGTTTCTGGCGTCAGCCGGAGCAACGTCCGTCGCTGCTGCTGTTTCACCACTGGGGTTCCCCGCCCTTGCCCAGGGGGCGACCATTAAAGTCGGCGCGGCGCTGCCGTTTTCCGGCGGATTGGAGCTGTTCGGCGAACAGGCGCGCCTGGGGATGGACTTGGCGGCGGCCGAAATCAACGCCGATGGCGGCATTCTGGGCCGGCAAGTGGAAATCCTGTACCGGGACATGAAAACCGACCCCAAAACCGCGGCCGAACGCGCCCGGGAATTGATTCAGCGTGATGAGGTCATTGCGGTGGCCGGCCCCATAACGTCATCGGCCCGCAATGCCATGGTCCCGGCCATGGAGGGGCTGAAAACCCCGCTGTTGTACGCAACCAATTACGAGGGGGCGGGCGACACAGGCGGCGGCTGCGGGCGCTATCTGTTTTTCTTAAACACCGTCCCCAACCAGGACACGGCGCCGCTGATCCCCTGGCTTGCCGCCAAAGGCTATGGCAACAGCTATTACATGTTTGGCATGAATTACGTGTGGCCCCGCAATATGTTCCGGGCTGCCCGGAGCGTAATCGCGGCCATTAACGGCACGGTTCTGGGGGAAGAATACACCCCCGCGGGAGAAAAGGATTTCACGTCGGTGATCCGCAAGATCGCGGACGAAGGGCCGGAAATTCTACTGTTCGCCCTGCCCGGCGCCGACGGCATTACTTTCATCAAGCAAGCCGAGGAATTCGGCTTGCTGAACCAGGTTACCGTGGCCTTTTTGGGATTTTCAGAAACCTATTTGGGGGCGTTCGGCGCTGGTAAAGGTGAGAACATGATCACCGGCGTGCCGTTTGTAGCGTCAGACAAAGACCCCCGGGTCGGCGATTTCGTTGGCCGGGTGCGGGCCCTGCACGGCCCGGATGTGGGGATCTCCCATTACGTGTTTGCGCACTACAACGCCCTGATAGCCTTGAAGCAGGGCCTCGAAAGTTCTGGCGAACTGAGCCGCGAAGGCGCCGTGGATGGCATGGCGGGTTTGGTCTTTCAGGTTGCCACGGGCCGGGCCGCAATTCTGCCCGGCGATCATCACACGGCCATGCAGATGTACCTGGCCAAGACCGAGGATGGTAGCTTGCACGTGGTCGATCGGCTGGGGGTCATCGCCCCGGAGTCCGGTTGCGTTTAGGGCTTCTTAAGCCGCCTTGCGCTGGGCCAGGCGCACATAGCAGATCAAATTTCCCTGAGGGTCGGATTCCTCCACCACCAAACGCACGTGGCGCCGGGCAATCTGTTGTTTTAGGCGCTGGTGGGCGACATCACCGGCTGCGGTGGACGGATGAGGAGCCTTGGCGCCGTGGATGCGAACGGTTTGCGGAACCGGGTACTTGCGGCTGTTGTTTTCTCCGTAATGTGTGATTTTTGCTTTGAAGGTGCTGCCATCAAGCACCTCCAGAACGTCGGCCCACAAGATATCCACAGTTCGCCCTTCCGTTACTACCATATTTAGATGATCGCGCAATTGAGCACACACAATCCGGTATAAGTCAACGGCATTGTTTCTGGTTTGTTCAAGGGCTTAGCCGCTTTTCTTGATTCTGGCATACAAGAATTCCTAGTAGGTAGTGTTTGCCATCCTACCAAGAAC
>JAKZSO010000112.1:0-7883 GCA_047517625.1 Alphaproteobacteria bacterium | reverse complement strand
AGCAAGCCCAATCCATCTACCGCAAAGCCAGGGTCCCGGGCAAGACCGCCTTCTCAGCCTATTTTATTGACGACATATTTGCGCCAGAGGAGCCGCGGCCATTGCAAACCGTTTCACGGGCCAACGGAGGCGCCGTCCGACATCCGTAGGATCCTCCCGCGTGCGTCAAATGCGCGGTTTTGTATGAGGTTTGCGATACCTAAATCTGGGATGAACGCCCCCACGCGGGCGCACTCATCGGCAGCGAGGATTTCATGCGTACAAAATTTCGAGCAAATCTTCAGCGGAAAGCCGTCTACGTAGCAATTGCACTAACGTCAGCTTTGTTCCTGCCAGGTTCGGCGGCCAACGCCCAAGAGGCATCGGTGGACGAGCCGGCCACAGCGTTTTCTGTGGCCAATGTTTTCGCGGAACTCAACCACACTGACGGGGATCTTGGTTTTCACGCTCTAATCGACGGGGACCCGTGGCTGCGATTGGAGATCGAAGGCCCGGAGGACAGGGTCCTGCTGGCGGTCTCAAACTAAGGGCGGCTCGGTCTCCAAGGTCTTACCGAGCTTTTTTTCGAGAGCGCTGAGCCGAATTTTGATGACTTGTCGGCGGCCGAGTTCTTTGCCCGGTTCCCTGAAGGGGAGTACGAAATCGAGGGCTTGACCTTGGCGGGGCAATCGCTGGAAAGCGTATCAGGATTCACCCATGTGATGCCGGCGCCACCAGCAAACATTACGATTTCCGGCAAAGAAGCGCCCGCCGAATGCGAAGAAGGCCCCCAGGTCTCCGTCTCGGGTCAGGTGGTTATTCGGTGGGACCCTGTTCAAAATTCCCATCCATCTATTGGCAAGTCCGATCCAAATATAGAAATCGTCGGATACCAAGTAGTGGTGGAACGTGAAGAATCCGTGCCGCTGTTATTCAGCGTCGATCTACCGCCCTCGGTCACCCAATTAGCGTTCCCCAGCGGCGTTTTCGATCTGGACGACGAGCTCAAACTTGAAATCTTGGTTCGGGAAGCCAGCGGAAACCAGACAGCGGTCGAAACGTGCTTTGTAATTGACGGTGTTTGACACCTGCTTGGGCCGCTCCAGTTTGGGGCGGCCCTTTCGTTCGACGGAGCCAGGAATGGCGCTTTGCAGGAGGGTGTGCGGCGCTAAGCAACCCGCTCAACCTTCGACGCAACCCCCTCACCCGGGCGGCGGCACCCACCGGCAACTCTGGCCGATCTGGCGGAAACGTTTTCCTGTCAGGCAGTCACGGGGGACCGCGGCGCAGGGGCCGGTCGCCTCCGGATGATCCATTCGGCCAAGGCAAGGGTGATGACCCAGCCGGCCCCCATAAGCAGCGCCCTGCTAAGCTCACCCGGCTCCGTGCGGACGATCAAGTACCAGGGCACATGGACCAGCGCCTGCGTGCCGACACCGACGGCGACTGCATAGCCGCGAGTCATCCAGGCGCGGTGCCGGGCAACGTCCCGACGACGGATGGCGGCATAACCGAGGCTGATGAACAAGACCATCGCCGACCCGAACAGGAGCCGGAAGCCATAAAGAAGCGGGCCGTCGTTGTCGACAGGGGGATAGGACACGGTCAGCCACAGACCCGATAGTGCGGCGAAAAGTCCGAGGGGAACCAGCAGCCGCCCAGCATTGCGGTGCCAGCCGATTCTCCGGCCGCGGATGCCGGGGAGAATTGGAAAGCACCCAGAAGCAGGTAGAAGCTAGTGCTGAGGATATGCACCACCACGGGCAAGGGCGCCGCGAAGAACCGCGCATTTTCCGGTGTGATCTCCGCGCCACTGGCCAGCTCGGCCAGGCGCATGGCGCCAGCGGCAATCGGGACGAGGCTGAGCGCGATCAGCCCGGCGGGCACCCACAAATCGGCCTTTACGGTGAATTCCGCGGAGGTTGCCAAGAAGTTTCGTCTAGGAATACGCAATTGAACTCCCCTGTATTGGGCCGGGGCGCGGGTTTCGGTTGCTCACCACACGAACTGAAACGCTACCGATAGGGAGTATCGGATATTCTACCCGAATGTGAGTTTTTCCCACATTACGAAAAAACTTTCAGCGGCTAGGCGGCGCGTTTGGCCGTCTTGTTGCGCGGCCGCCGGCGGCGTTTGCCGGCATTCGGTCCGGGGCGGGGGCCGAACGATTTGGATTTCTTTTTCTTCGGGGTGGATGGCGCCAAATCCACAGGCGGCTGACCAACCACGTTCAACGAGCGTTTGATCAGACGTTCGATCTGGCGCAAGTGCGGTTGCTCGGTGGCGTCACAAAACGAAATGGCAATGCCCGCGGCTCCGGCCCGGGCCGTGCGGCCAATGCGGTGCACGTAACTTTCCGGCACGTTCGGCAGTTCGTAATTGATGACGTGGGTCACGCCGTCCACATCGATGCCGCGTGAAGCGATATCGGTTGCCACCAACACCCGGGACCGGCCCATACGGAAATTCCCCAACGCCCGCTGGCGCGCGCCCTGGGATTTGTTGCCGTGGATGGCCTCGGCACTGATGCCGCCGCGATCCAGAAATTTCACCACCTTGTCGGCGCCGTGCTTGGTGCGGGTGAAAACCATCACCCGTTCCATTTCGGGCGCGGCCAACAGTTCGATAAGGCGGGCGCGCTTGGCCCCGGTTTCAAGATGGTGGACGCGCTGGTCGATGCGATCGACCGCGATCGTCCGGGCGGCGATCTCCACCCGTTGCGGCTCGAACAAAATTTCCTTGGCCAGTTTGGCCACCTCGCGCGGCATGGTGGCCGAGAACAGCAACGTTTGGCGGGGCTGCGAAAGCTTCGAGATTATCTTGCGCACATCGCGGATAAAGCCCATGTCGAGCATGCGATCGGCTTCGTCCAAAGTCAGATACTCAGTCTTGCTGAGATCCACGTGGCCCTGGTTAATCAGGTCCAACAGACGGCCTGGGGTGGCGACCAGGATATCGAGGCCACGGCGGATGGCATTGACCTGGGGCCGTTGGCCAACGCCGCCCATGACCACCGCCGTTGTCACACGGATGTGGCGGCCATAGGTCTTGATGCCGTCGGAAATCTGCAGCGCCAATTCCCGGGTCGGCGCTAAAATCAGCGCACGCACTTGGCGTTGGCCCGGCCGCTGATCGAGCTCTTCCAAGTGATGCAGCAATGGCAGGACAAACGCGGCGGTCTTCCCCGTGCCGGTTTGGGCGATCCCCAACAGATCCCGGCCGTCCAGCAACAACGGGATGGACTCGGCTTGAATGGGAGTTGGGGTTTTGTAGCTGGCGTCTTCGATGGCCCGGAGAAGCCTGGCGGAGAGCCGGAGATCAGAAAAAGTTACAGAACTAGAACTCGAAATTGTCGTTACGGTCAAATTACGGTTTCCTTGTTGCCCGAACGGACGCGCGCACTTGGCGCGCGGCGGGTCCGAGCCAGTTGTCATCGCCCCTTCGCGCCTGGGGCCGACGAATTTATGAATGTGAGAACTCGGGATAATTGCGCCCGAAAAACCGGGCTGAATTACGCGATCACGAGAATTCTTAGTGCTGAAATGACGCGTGTGATGAGGAAAGTCAAGCCCGATGGCAAGGTTTGGCCGTCACCCGGCTCGCCGAAACTGACCCAAAAATTTATTTAAGTATGTATTTACTTTTTAATTCAGGATAAAAACGCAATTGGGGCTGTCACATGCCAAGACTCCGTGGCCGGCCTTGGTGAACGAGGAGACCCAAATGGGGCGCAATAAAAAGCGATCCAACCAACAGCTTTTGACCGCCGCCCGAACCGTGTTCCTGGAATCCGGGTTCGCCGGGTCGACGCTGGAAATTGCCCACCGGGCGGAGGTGGCGGAGGCTACATTGTTTAAACGGTTCGGCACCAAAGCACATTTGTTTGCCGCCGCCATGGCGCCACCGGCCGATGATGCCCGGGCTGCGGTTGCCGCCTGTGCAGGAACCGATGATGGTCTGGAATTCTTGACGTGCTCGATGATCGCAATGCTGGGGTATTTTCGCAGGGCCGCCCCGGGGTACCTTGGCCTGGCAAGCCACCCCGATCTGCGCCGCCAAGTGCGCGGTGTTCGCGACCCCAACAGCGCCGAAAGGAAGTTTTTTGAGGCGATTAGCTTGAGACTGCGGCAAATGGCGGCCGCCAGCGGCGTACCCTGGGACGTGGAGGCAACGACGACGACGATGGTGGCGGCCATGCACAGTTTGGCACTGTTTGAAATGGAATCGCCCGGGCGGCTGAAACCGGAAGACTCCGATGCCTTGATAAGGCGCATGGCGAAAACCATTTGGCAAACTAGGCCGCTGGGTCATGGTGTCCGAGACCAACCCGGCCCCCAGCGCTAGCCGCCCTGACCCAAATGACCCAGCATCCCTTTGAGCCAAAAATGAACGACCCTGGGCTGGATCCCGAAGGCGCCCAGGAATTCAGCGCCCGGGATCCCAGGCTTTCTTTGCGCCGCATTGTCGCTTTGATCGTGGTTGTGGCGATGATCTTGACCTTGGCGGCAGTGATCGAAAGCGAAGGCCAAAGGGAAGCGCCGGCCAGTTTGGAGCGTCTAACCGAAAATTTCGCGGCAATGGTCTATGACGATCTGGGGGACACAACGATCGCCACCAGGCTGATCCGGTGGGGTCAGCCCGTACGTGTGGCGCTAACGGGCGATGGGGGTGAAGCCTGGCTGCCCGAGGTCTCGGCAATGCTGCGAGAATTCGAAATCTTGACCAGTGTTCAGTTCTCCCTTGGCGCCGAGCGCCGGGCAAATTTGAACATTATTTTGTCACGGGAAGATTTTGAACGGTCCGCGGTGTTGATCGCACGGCCCGACAACGTTCAATGCGTGACCACGACTGCGGGTGGCCGGCCGGGAACAATCGTTGGCGCCAGGATATTGATCCCCGACGATTTGGACGACGCCACGATGATGAAATGCTTAGCCCACGAATCAATGCATGCGTTGGGATTCCAAGGCCACCCGGCATTGCTGTTTCCCTCGGCCTTGAGCAACGATCCGGCGTACCGAATGCTGACCATCAACGACTGGATTTTGATCCGCGCCCTGTATGACAATCGCTTGGCCTGGAACATGTCACGGCAGACCATGGTCGCAGCCGCCCGGGATATCATCGCCGAGCTGCTGGACCAGGCGGAGGCCGCCGAGGACGCGGCGGAATTGTTGGCCGTGCTGGCCCGGGACTGACGGGCGTCATTTCGGTCACGGGGATTTGCCCGGGGTTGCCACGGTTTCATGTACTATTGAGCCACCATGGCGATGACTAACCTGTCGACCAATCTTGAACACGCGCGACGGCCTGCGCGGCCCGGGGGTCGTTGGGCCATCGCCATTGTGATCGTTCTTGTGCTGGCCTTGGCCGCGCCGTTGTGGCCGGCCCCGGCTGTCTCCCAGGCCCCTGGCCACCCAACAAATATCGACAATTTGGTGCGAAATTTTGAACGGATCGCCTTTCGCGAGGACCCGAGTATCGAGGAGTGGTCGACAATCCAGCGCTGGACTGGGCCCATATCCGCGGTGCTAGTGGGTGACGGCGGGGCTGAGTACCGCGGCGTATTGCGCGGACTGTTTTCGCAATTGGAGGCTTTGACGGGTCTGGAGTTCAAGGTGCCGGAGGCGGACTCAGCCGCGACCACGGAAGTTTTTTTTTCCGAACGCGATTGGTATCGGTCCCAGGCCGCCCGGAGCTTTGACCGACCGGAGGCCGTCCAGTGCTTTTCCAACACCATTGCAAACATTTTTGGTGAAATTCAGTCTGCCTTTGTAGTGATCCCAAACGATTTGCGCGCCGACAGGGTGGGCGAATGTTTGGCCCACGAAATCATGCACACCTTGGGATTTCCCGGGCACCCCCAGCGCACGTTTTTTTCGGCCTTGGGCAATGGTAATTCGCCCGAGGTTTTCACCGTGAACGATTTGATCTTGATCCGCACCTTGTACGACCAGCGCCTGACCACGGACATGCTGCGGGCCGAAGTTCTGGCGACGGCGCGGCAGGTTATGATTGGGTTGCTGGAATTGGTCAACAATTCGGCTGATCCCGTCGCCGCCCTGGCCCAGCGCCAGCCCATCAATTGGTGGGAATTTGACCCGCCCGGAAATCTGCTCGATCTTCCCGCGGTGAGGTTTTAATCCAAGAGCAGATCGCGCCTTCTGAGGCCGCGTGAATCTGATCGCTAGGTCAAAGAGCAGATCGGGCCTTCTGAGGGCGCGTGAATCTGATCGCTAGTCAAAAAGCAGATCATGGCCCAGCCTTCCGCATAGACCGCTATTCCGCCTTGGCCCGCAAAGTTAGCGCCCACTCCGACGGTCCGAGATCCCGGGTTTCGATGACCTCGTGGCCGGCGCTTTGGACCCAGCGCGTGACGTTATCCAAGGCCAACGGATAATCGATCAAGATTTCGATGGTGCCACCGGGTTCCAGCTTTGCCACCGCTTTTTTCGATTCGACCAGCGGGTACGGACAAATCTCGCCGCGCATATCCAATTGGGATTGAGCCATTACACGTCCCGTCCTTACGCGGTTTCCGCCGCCATGGGCCGAATGAATAAGAGATAGGCCATCACCCAGGCCCCCAACAAGATGCTGATGGTAGTCACGGCGCTTGCCACGGACAACACCGAAAGCCCGGTCAAACTGTGGCCGATATTGCAGCCCCCGGCGATCTGGGCGCCGACCCCCGTGATAATGCCGCCGCCCCCGGCTTGGAGCATGCGCGCGCCCCGGGGCACCCGCCAGCGCAATTCTCGATGGGACCAGGCAGCGACGAACGATCCGGCGATCAGCCCCGCGATCATGACGCTGCCCCAATCGAGATAATTTTCTCCTGTAAAAGCCAGCACGAACCACGTGCGAAGTGGGCCGGTCATGGACAGACCAAATTCCCGGCCCACAGACGATGAACTGAGCCACGCGGCGATGCCGATGGCGCCCAGGGCGAACCCCGAAAGGTGCCACGCCCAACCGCCACTGGCGTATCCGCGATTGCCTGGCCCGCCCCGCCACAGCCAAAAGCCCACGGCGGCGGGGATCGCCAGCCCCACCCACATTGGGTTGATGCCGATGATGTTGGCCAAGGTGACTTGATCGCCACCGACAGAAACAATGTCGGCGCGGAGAAATTGCTCCACAGGCGCCAACGCCCCGCGGTCCGCCAGTAAGATACCCAAGCCAAAGCCCGTCAAGGCCAACACCGACCCGGCCATGCCCTCGCCGGCGCGATAGCACGTGCCACTGGAACACCCCCCGGCCAGCACCATGCCGACGCCGAACATCAGTCCACCGGCGATGTTGGCCGCCCACCAGAATGGCGGCACCGAAATGGGCATGTAACCAAGCCCCGACAACAGCGTGACCCCAGCCATCTGGACGATCACCGCCAGCGCCTAGGCCTTGAACATGGTCGAATCCTTGACCATCAAAATGTCGCGAAACCCGGTGTTGAACGCAAAACCGCCCGCGCCGAAGCGCGTAGCCGAAAGCCAATCCCACCGCCAACCCGGATGTCAGTTCGATGCCGCCCATGGCGCCGCCGCCTACTCGGCCACCGGCGCGCCGAAACAAACACTAGAGGCCCGGACCGGCGCCCCGGCTAGCGGCACCTCCATGGCAAGGTCGGCGTTGGCCAAGACCTGGAACGGCCCGGCAAACACCTGGACCCGGTCGATCCCATATGCCTGCAACGACAGCCAGGTGTGTGCGGCCTCGGCCAAATCGTTGCCGTACACCACCACCGGCGTGCCGGTTTGAATTTGGGTTGGCGAAACCAGAAAGGCCACGTCGGACCACCGGGGCAGTCCGCCGTTCGGCGCCATTTGTGCGGCCGACAAATGCACGGCCATTTCCAAATGGCCGATGGCTAAATCAATGGCGCCCCGGGCGTCGGCCAAAGC
>JAKZSO010000111.1:0-3462 GCA_047517625.1 Alphaproteobacteria bacterium | reverse complement strand
GGCTCGTATCGTTCGAGCCCCAGACCCCGCAGCCAGTCCAGAATTTCCACTGAATGCTCCCGGCCCCATCCTGCTTGGGCGATTCGCTACCACAACCGGCGGGCAAGGTCGATGAATTCACCGTCGCTAGCCGCCCGTTTGGGGCGGGCCACATCATTGCCGATCAGATTCACGTGGGCTCAGCGCCCACGATCTGCTCGCGCGTCAGCCGCCAGTTTGCGGTGGGCCGACGTATTCGAAGTGCCCGGGGTCTGGGTTGTTCCACAGATGGCCGGAGGTGAACCCCCAACGCTCCATGATCGCCACCAGTCGGGGATCGGCACCGTTGGCGCGGATCGTGGAGTCGTCACTGTAGTTAATATCCACGGCGGCCCCCCAGGCATGGCGGGAAAATCCCCGGCCCTCGGCGATCAGCCGCGGGTTGTCGCAGCCCTGGAAGGCCTCGCGTGAAATCAGAAAAGCCAGACCGGAGTTAATGACTTCCTGCATCGCCCCCTGAAGAGCCGGTACCAGCACCGTGTGACAGCGCACCCGGCCCAACAGCGGGATAACCGCGTTGATCAGGTTTTCCTGCACCCAAACAGGATCGCGCTCGATGTAGCGGCCCTGGGTTGGCCGATACGCGAATTCCCCCAGCGCCAATTTCATTTGGGCCTGGGGCAGAATGGCCGCCGGTGACGGTAAAAATTCGGTCGCCTCGGTAGACCGTAGTCGCACCGGGGTTTCCTCCGGCAGCAGCGCTTGAAACAATTCCTCGACGAATTCCAAAGGCCCAAGATAGCGCACCAACAGGTATCCCCGGGCCGGCCCTGCGCCGGTGGCAAGACCCGGGACCGCCTCGGCTACTTCGCGGTTCTGAATCACGGCGTCATCGACAATGGCCCGCACGACGCGGCTGGTGCCATCCGCCATGACCAACTTGCCGCCGGGGCCCAAGCCGCGCAACTTCGCCGACGTCGCCCCCAACACCACCTCGCCTTTGCCAAGCAGGCCGAGAACCTCGGCCCCGGGTCCGGCAAACGCCGGGTACGTGGCCGGGTCAAAAACCAGGGTATCCAGCAGGTAGGCGAATTCGCGTGGCGCTTGGTCCACCACTTCGCCTTTCTCATCCAGGGACCTAACCATGTACAGCCGGGTGCGGCCGATGTCGGCGATCGCCAGCACCCCGGGTAGTTCGGTGACCCCCGCCCGGAATTCGGTATGGAGCGCCGACCGGGTGAAGGCGGTCAGAACGGTTTCACGATCGCCCGGAACGATGGCGTCGGTTGCCGCCGCCACCCCGGCGAACAGCCCGACAAGGCTTGCCGCCCAAAACAGCGCTGATTTTCGCGGTCCGCTAAAACTCATGCAGTGGCATTTACCACGAGATCGCGCAGCCTTCTAGGGCGCGGGCGGGCCGGAGTATTCAAAATGCCCCGGATCGGAGATGAGCCAGGTGTGCCCGGATGTGAATCCCCAGCGTTCCATGACGGCGATCAGGCGTGGGTCGGCGGCGATCTCCAGCGAATAATTCAGGTCAACGGCGGCGCCCCAGGAATGTCTGGACAGCGACCGGCCACCGCCAATCATCCGGCCGTTGTCACAACCGCGAAAGGCGCCGGCATCGATCAGAAACTCAAGATTTCGGGCGATCAATTCCTCCATGGCGCCAATCAAGGCCGGTATCAACACCCGGTGGCATTTGAATTCTCCCAACAAGGGCACGGTGGCCAAGACGATATTGCGGTCGAACCACGCGGATTCGCGGTTGATGGCGCCGCCGGCCCGGGGCTGGAAAAAAAATTCGCCAACCACTTCCTTGAAGGCGATCTGCGGCCGGACCGCGTCGGCATGGCGCAAAAAGGGAGCCTCACCCTGTTGGCGCGCCCGAACGGGACGCTCCCCCGCCGCCGCCGCCGCGGTGGCTTCGAAGACCGACCTTGGACCGCGGTACAGAGCCAGCAGGTAGCGATCTCTCGGCACTGCCGTTGCAGCCCACGATGACGCGCCCACCGCCATTTCACCGCCGCCGATCAGGGCGTCGGCTACCACGGCCCGCACGACAAGCTCGGTGCCATCCAGAAATTCTATCCGGCCACCGGCACCGATGCCGCGAAACCGCGCCGCCGTGGCCCCCAGCAGGGCCTCGTCCTCACCCAGCCCCAAAAAAACATCGGCCCATTCCGCTGGGACGAAGGGTCGGTATGAATCCGAATCCAGCACCATGGTCTCCAGGGGCACCGAAAACCCTGACTGGGCGCGATAAACCTCAACCCCCGTCGCGGTCCACGCCCGCACCAAACCGACATTCCCGGACCGCACCACCGTGGCCGCTCTGACTCCCGGTACCGCCGCCATTGCTTCGGCAAAGCCATCGGGCAGGCCGCCGGTGGTCCAGGCCAGAAACATGGCTTCGATGTCTTGGCTTTGGGCGGGGACGGCAAAGCCCAAAATGGCGCCAAGCAAACCAACGAGCGCGATCCGGACCACTTCTTATTTCGCCGCGTACAGCAGCCGCACCACGCCGTCGGTGAAGGCGGTGGACTCAGTCAATTCCAAATCCGGACCGGGGCCGGCCCGGTCGCGGGGAAAGGTGGGGATGCCTCTGCCCAGCAGTACCGGCATAACAAAAATTTCCAGGGAGTCCACGCGGCCGGCATCGAGAAATTGGCCGATAACATCGGCGCCGCCCATCAGCCAGACATCGCCGCTCGAATCGCCCAACGAAGCAGCAATGGCCTCGGCGGAACCGGAAACAAACGAGACGTCTTCGATCGCAACATCGGGGGCATTCCGGTGGGTCATCACCAAAGATTGCTTCCCCGCATAGGGCCATGGAACGTCGAATGACAGAACCTGGTCAAACGACGTGCGCCCCATGATCACCGTTTCGATGGTCGCGTTGAAGGTTTCGAAGCCATAGGACTCGAACACCATCCCGGTCCTTCGATTCCTCGGATCCTTCGGCCCCGAAAGAATCCAACCAGGCAACCTATCCGTTTGCTTCGGCAATGTAGCCATCGACGCTGGCGGCGAGATAGACGCGGAATTTTGGCATGACCCGAGCGCCCTAGTGGTGGTGGTCGCCGCCCCCCTCGGGCGCGTGAATGATCTTGTCGCGCATGCCGGTGTCATAGGCCAATCCGGCGGCGGTGATGGCAATTGACCGGGGGTAACTGCTTTTGGTGAGACCCTTGCGATCCAGCGCCAGCCACACGGATTCATTGCCCATCCCGGTGGCGTCCTTGCCCATGATGTAGCCATCGCCGAGGTGAATGTGATCGCCGTGGGCGTGGGGGAACCGGGTGATTTGCCGATCCCCCGTGTCCGGGTCCGTCTCGCCGGATTCCGGAATTTCCGCCATGGCCTGGAACAACGTCAGGGTTTTCAGCTGCAGAGTGTTCAGTTTCAGCGGGTTTCGTTTTGGCGGCACGTGATTATCCTTCGTCAAATTCGATATAGCCGCGGTCCATGGCATGCCGC
>JAKZSO010000110.1:0-2700 GCA_047517625.1 Alphaproteobacteria bacterium | reverse complement strand
TCCACGGCACTGGGAAACTCCGCCAACAATCCGTCACCGGTGTTCTTGATGACGTGGCCTTGGTATTTGGCGATGGTGGGATCGAGAAGCTCTTCCCGGTGGGCCTTGAGCCTGGCGTGAGTCCCTTCTTCGTCGGCGGCCGTCAAGCGGCTATAGCCGACCGTATCCAGAGCCAGTATCGCTGTCAGGCTACGCGCCATGGGGCTCCCAGCCATATCCGTCCAAAAGATTGTGGCAGACTATGAGGGCGCATCATCTAGGGGTCAACTGCTTCGCCAATCGCGCGCGCATGCGGGCGGCGTCACCCATCAGGCCCTCGGCGGAAACCGCCTCGGCGTTGGCGAAACGCACCAGCGCGATCAGGTCCAAAACTTCAATGGTATCCAAATGATCGCCCAGGGCACGGCTGCGAATATCCAGCGCCCGCCGCAGAATGGGTTCGGCGGTCGTGTCGAACGTGGCGTGGAACATGGCACGGCCCAAATTGACCAGGGCACTGGCCACGTCCAGGTGGTCCGGGCCCTGGGACCGCTCGACAACCGCCAACGCCTGGCGATAGTGGGGAATGGCTTGCGAATACAGCCGATCGGCATGCAGCGCATCGCCCAATCCGGTGAGGCAGGCTGCGTCCGCGCATTGCGCCCATGTGGCGCTGGCGGACGCCATGAACCCAAGCAGCGCGAGCGCGGACAGACCCGCAAGCGCGGATTTTACGAATCTAGTCGGCAATTGCAGCTGAGGTGCGAAAGTTGTTGCGCGAGCAGATCGTCGCGTGACTTCACGCGGCTGCGCCCACGATCTGCACTTAAATTTTCCGTTCAGATTCACGCGGGCTGCGCCCACGATCTGCACTAGTTGATCGCTTCGACACCACCGTCCTGGAGGCGGTTCAGATAGGAGGTCATGAACGAATCCATCGTGGCTAATTGAGCCACCGAGGTGGCCACCAGACGAAAAGCGACGGTCGTGAGGTCGACCTGATAGGTGACGATGTCGAAGGCGTCGGCGTCGCCGGTTTCCGCCATCTTCGACAGATAGCGGTCGCGCAGCCATTGGGTCCCGGCCGTATCCTCGGCAAGTGCCAACGACACCGCGGCCCGCATCACCAAGGCCCGCTGCTGGTTGTTCAGAGGATCGTTGTTTTCCCAGCGGTTTCCCAAAAAGTCGTCGATGGCCTGGGCGTTTTCGGCCCAGCGCTAGGCCCGCCAAAAAATGTCGCCGCGCAGGATTTGGGCCTCGGGGCTGGCGTCATTTTCGATCAACGCCAGACCTTCTTCGTGGAGTTCCAACCCCGACAGTGCTTCGGCCTCCAGCCGGGCGCGTTCCGCCAGCAGCGCGGGATCGGCCAGCCGGAACCGCGACCCGCGAATAGAATCCAACGCTTTTTGATACTGGCGGTCCAGCAGGTGGATGACCGCCAGCCGCGCCGCCACCAACGTCCGCTCTTCACCCTTGAGCCGGAACGCCACCTGATATTCCAGCAAATCGGCGGCCTGAGCCAACAGGTCCACGTCCACCAAGCGGTCGGCCAGGCGCCGCACCATTTCGTCGCCGTCGTCGCCTACCGGGGTCAGTTCACGGAATTCGTAGTACAGAGCCAAGGCGCTGACCGGCGGCAGATCGTCGGCAACGCCCTGTAAGAACAGGCCCTCGAACAGCTGATTCATCTGCTGGGCGACGCCGGCTTCCTTGGCCCGGTCCGGGAACACTGTCACGATCTGGCGCAATTCACCCAGGGCGACGCTGTAGTTGCCAGCGGCGACACCCAAATCCCCCAGGTCTTTCAGCAATCTAAATTCGAAATCGCCGCCACGCCACGCATAGCGCAGGTCTTCCAAATCCACGAGCGCTTGGGCCGGGGTCAGTTCGCCGGCGGCCATCAACAAATGAACCGCCTTGTACCTGGCTTCCGCGGTGGTCGGCTGAATCCCCAACGACGCCACGTGATCGAACAGGGCCAGGGCCTCGTCCACCGCCTCGACAATGGCAAACGCTTCAGCCTTTAGAATATCGGCCCGGGCGCCGGCCTCGCCCCCGAGGGCATCAAAATCCAATTGCGTGAGAACTTCATCGAGCATGATGAAATCATTTGTTTCGATCGCCACCTTGCCCTTCCACAGATTCGCCCGGGTGCGGACATTCGCCGGGTAGGCGTCCGCCACATTCACAGCAATCGTGAATTGCTCGTGGGCAAGCCCCCAGGCGTTTTCCCGGGCCAACAAAACCCCGCGCCACAACGCCATTTCGGGGTCGCCATCCAAGATGGGGTCCATCAGGATTTCGTCGGCGTCGACGATGCGATCGGCGCCCAACAACCCCACCCCGCGCATGCCCATCAACAGGGGCGATTGGCCCAACTCCGGGGTCATCGGTTGCCACCACCTCGATGACGCCCAGGGCCTCGGTCTCGAAACCGTGGGCCAAATAATACTGCGCCAATTGTATCCGCGCGGGGTTGCGATTTTCCGGCGGCAGCTGGCTTAGATCATAAAATTGGGAACGCACGAAATCGGCGAACAGGTCGTCCGGGTTCCCGATCCATTCGGCGAATTTCAAAATTGTGTCCGGCGGCGGCAGGCCCTCCGCCTGACCCCCTCCGCACCGCCCGCCCCCAAAACCGTGCCGTCGGGCACCGGGGTCAAGAACAGGGCTTCCGTCCCCGTGATCGCAACGCCGTTGGGGAATTCGACGAACTCGACC
>JAKZSO010000109.1:0-3119 GCA_047517625.1 Alphaproteobacteria bacterium | reverse complement strand
AACGTCGCCCAGGGCCGATGCCAAAACCTTGGCATGATCGCCAACCGATTCCAGCAAGCAGTCGTCGTTGCAATTGAACGGCGCGGTCCAATTGTCTGGGCTGTCCACTTCAAAGTTTCCCAAGAACCGGCCATCGGGCGTGTTGATGAGGCGGCCTT
Source organism: Alphaproteobacteria bacterium (assembly GCA_047517625.1). Lineage (GTDB taxonomy): Bacteria > Pseudomonadota > Alphaproteobacteria > UBA2966 > CAIVPW01 > JABHVE01. Next base: position 2,961 of record JAKZSO010000109.1, on the reverse strand, counting down.
CGATGCGCCATGACAGGATGTTCAAACGCCCCTGGCCAAACGCCGGGCCGGTCATCGCCATCGACCCGGCCACAAACAAACCTGTCACCAACGCAAGCATCAACTTCTTCATGATCGCCTACCTGCAAAAGTTATCCACCCAGGCTAATGGACTGCTTAGAACCTATTTGACGGCGTTGCCGTGACGCCCGCACTTGCAGCCTTCGCCCTATGGTAGCTTTCCTTGGCCAAATGCCCAAACGGAATGGTTGATTTTTTCCAGCCCCGTTTCCGGCGGATTTAGATCAGGGCCGAGTAACATTGCCAGGTGTTTTTTCGATCTGAATTTTCAGAAGAACCTCGTGATTGTACGAAAGTTCCTGATCCCCAGTGGGAAAGCCGCTGAAGTTCAAAAGATAAGTCAGGACGTCGATCACTTGTTGGGGGGACAGCGACGACGGATCATCCGCCGGCATAAATTCGGTGATGAAGGCGAACAGGTCCGCAAGGTTGATGCCGTTGATCAGTGCAATGAAATCCGGCCCGCCAATGGCCGGGATCATGTCGCCATTGCCGGCCAGATTCCATTGGTGACAGTGAAAACAAAATTCGCCGTACGTCGCCTCTCCGCGGGAAACTTGTTCAGCGGAAAACACACCATCCCAGATTGGTCCACCAAGTGCTGGCCCGGAAGCCGCCTCGAAAAGCAGCACTGCAGAGACGAAAATCAAAAGGAACCGCATAAGCTATATTCCGCCGGGATCGGGCCCGATGGGCCGACAATGATCGTCTAGAAGTTGGGCGCTCGCAAAGTTTTGGCCACCCGGAACCCCAAATACCATTCCCGGTACCCGGGGTTCACGCCGCCCCGCAAGGCCGCCCGGGCAACGCCGATCGGCAACGGGCCGGTAATTCCACGTGCCGCCCCGGGTGACGCGGTCGCCGTCACCATCCGTCCACGCCGTGCCATCGGTTGGCGCCCCGACAAAATTGTCGTGGTAGCGATCCTCGACCCACTCGTACACCATCCCAAACATGTCATGGAGCCCAAAGGGATTAGCTTCACCAAATCTATTTTCCCCGCCCGGGGCGTAGGCGGTGTCGGTTCCGGCCCGGGCCGCATATTCCCATTCCGCCTCGGACAGCAGCCGGTATTCCTCGCCGGTTTTCTGGGAAATCCATTTAACGTAAATTTGCGCGTCGTTCCAACTAACGGGGCTCGCTGGCAACGGCCGCGCGGTACCCCTGGCATCGAGCCGAGATGTGCATGACCCGTCGGCTCTGCAGGCGTTGTAGTCTGCAAACCGCACCTCGTATTTGCTGACCGCAAACGCGTTGCCAATGGTCACCAAACGCTGGGGCCCTTCGTTGTCCCTGCGGCCTTCTTCGGTCACTGGGGAACCCATCATGAAACTGCCCGGTGGGATCACCACCATTTCCGGGCAGACGTCGCAATCACGAAACACTGCGCCGACTTCTTGCGCGACGGCGCTACTGCCGAGAACGACAATGCCGGCGACCAAGCCGGCAGCGGTGATTGATCGGAACGGACTCATGGTGCCTCCATCGAAAAATCGAGCGTTATTTTGGCGTTGGGCGACCGGCTGCGCAAGCCGGGGTTTTTCTGGTCGGCCATGGATTGCTAGTAAGATTTTTCCATGTTTGACTGCCACTGCCCTAGGCCTCTCGCCTCGGGTGGATTTCTGCGACAAAGGAATTTGAATGGCCTCGTCAAGGGCGGCCTTGTTCCGCACCGCAAGTCTGGGCTTCGCGGCCGCGGCGCTTTTGGCTTGTTCGCCGGAGGAAGACCAGCAACAAGCAGCGGACGCCATCGCTGAACACCTGGGGGGCTTGGGGGACGTTGTCGCGGACATCGGTGAGTCTGGCGGGCCGGGCTTAGAGTTTTCCCCGTCCGAGGTTTTGCTGGCCGAGGCGGAACAAGCCGGAAATTTGGGCCGCGACGCCGAAGCCCATGGGGCTTACGACCGGGCCCTGGCCCTGTACGTCGAGGCGGGGGATTTTGGCGGCCAGGGCCGGGCTCTGCTCGGCAAGGCAAACCTCACCCGCTACAGCGGCCAGGGCGAGGTTTCCCGGGAAATTTACGCCGCAGCCCGCGCGGCATTTGCCGAGGCAGGGGACGAACTTGGCGAAGCCAAGGTCGTGTTCGCGATCGCCGAATTAGAGCGGGCGCGATTTTATAACGAAGAGGCCCTGGCCGCGTTTAACTTCGCTGCCGATATCTTTCGCGGCCAGGGCGAATGGGGTCTGGAAGCACAGGCCCTGCTGGGCATTGGCGACATCGAACGCCGGCTGAATCGGATTTTTGCCGCGGACAACGCTGTGTCCCGCGCCCGCGCCATTTTTGAAATCATTGGCGACCGGTCGGGCCAGCGCGCGGCCAACGATGCCTGGGAAGAATTGCTCACCCATGTCAGCGAAACCGACGACCTTCGTTTGGGCCTGGCGTATGACATCGGATTCGCCGACGCCGGGGGCAGCCGCTTGCGCGAGGCCCAGGGGTACCTGGGCATGGGAATTCTCGACATCGCTGCCGGGCCGCCGTCCGCAGCGCGGGCTTCGTTCGAAAACGCCAGGGCGGTTTTCGAGGATATGCGCCTGGCCAACGGTGTTTTCGATGCGTGGGCGGGAATGGGCGAACTGGAGCGCCGATTGGGGCACGGGGATGCCGCCCGGGAGGCGTATACCAAAGCCCTGGTGGCGTACGAGCAGGCACGCGCCAGAACCTCTCGGGAGTCCTTGGAGCACGAGGAGACTGCTAACGGCAGTATTGCAGTGCGGGCGGCCTTGGTCCTGATCGCCCGCGGCGAACTCGATAGGGCCGCTGGATTGGACCCAAACTCCTGGTTTGACCAAGCCCGGGCACTGTCATCGCAAGGATCAAGCGCCCAGGTCGATGGCGCTCTGCTGATTGGCCGCGGCGGCCTGTACCGTCGCCAAGGCCGCCTCGAGGATGCCGCCGCC
>JAKZSO010000108.1:0-3396 GCA_047517625.1 Alphaproteobacteria bacterium | reverse complement strand
GACCCGGTGGAAAATGCGTCGTTCATGCCGTGGCTGGCTGGTACCGCGCTGTTGCATTCGGCCATCGTCGTGGAGCGCCGGGACACGTTGAAATCCTGGACCATTTTGCTGGCCATCCTGACCTTTTCGCTCAGCCTGCTGGGAACCTTTATTGTCCGATCCGGAATCCTGACATCGGTCCACGCCTTCGCCACCGACCCTGAGCGCGGATATTTCATTCTGGGATTCCTGGTGCTGGTCACCGGTGGCTCGCTGGTTTTATTCGCGGTGCGCGCTCCCGCTCTGAAATCCGGAGGGGTGTTTGCGCCCATCAGCCGCGAAGGGGCGCTAGTGCTGAACAACTTGTTGCTGGCGACGGCCACCGCCACTGTCCTGTTGGGCACCCTGTACCCGTTGCTATTGGACATGTTCACCGGAAAGAAAGTTTCGGTGGGTGCGCCATTTTTCGAAGCAACGTTTTTCCCGTTGATGGCGCCGCTACTGGCAGCCGCCGTTTTCGGCCCAATGTTGCCGTGGAAGCGCGGCGACCTGTTGGGCGCCTTCCAACGCCTGCGCACCGCCTTTTTCGTATCGGCCGGAATCGCTTTATCCGTTTGGGTGTTTGTCTCCGGGGGCTCGTGGCTCAGCACGTTGGGCATCGCCCTGGGGGCGTGGTTGGTTGCCGGTTCCTTCGCCTCCGTCGCCGAGCGCATCAAGCTGTTGCGGGCGCCAATTAGTGAAACCTTTCGCCGCGCCGTCCACCTGCCCCGGTCAGCGTGGGGTATGACCCTGGCCCATACCGGCCTGGGGATATTCCTGCTTGGCGGAACCATCATGCTGACGTGGCAATCGGAAGCCATCCAAGTCATGCGCCCCGGTGAAACAGTGACCGTGGCCGGGTACGACGTGACTTTCCAAGGGGTCGGCGAAATCCCCGGGCCCAACTACATGGCCCAGCGCGCATTGTTTTCGGTGTATCGCAACGGTGAGGCGTTCACAAATTTGCTGCCCGAAAAGCGCGCGTATGTGAGTTCGTCCATGATTACCACCGAGGCCGGGATCCGAGCGACTTGGACCGGGGACCTGTACGCGGTGATCGGCGATGCCGATGGCAAAGGCGGTTGGTCCACGCGATTTTTCTTCAAGCCGTTCGTTCATTGGATGTGGGCGGGCGCCAGCATCATGGTGCTGGGCGGCATCGTTTCCTTGACCGACCGCCGCCACCGGGTGGGGGCTCCGGCACGGCGGAGAAAATCCGCCTCTGTGCCCGCGGCGACCCCGGCACCCCAAATGGCGGGGGAATAACGATGCGCGTCCGGCCCATGGCCTACATGCCACCAGTAATGTTCGCCGTCGTCGCCGTGGCTCTGGGCGTTGGCCTCACTCTGAAGCCCCGGGAAATCCCGTCGGCTCTGATCGGCCAACCGGCCCCCGCTTTTGACCTGCCGACGGTGGACGGAACCCCCAACGGGTTCACTAACGCCGATCTGATCGGCCACGTTTCGATTGTCAACGTGTTCGCTTCCTGGTGCGTGCCGTGCCGGATTGAGCACCCGCTGTGGGTTGAAGTGGGGGACGGCGGCCTAGTCGCGGTCTACGGGCTGAACTATAAGGATTCCCGGGAAAACGCCACCAAGTGGCTCGAGGATTTCGGCAATCCATTCACCGAAATCGGCGCCGATCTGAACGGTCGCGTCGGCGTCGATTGGGGGGTTTACGGGGTGCCGGAAACCTTCGTAGTGGATGCCCAAGGCCGCATCCAGCTGAAATTCATCGGCCCCATAGACCGCTACACTCTCGAAAACGAAATCCTGCCAATGGTCAGGGGGCTCCAGGCTCAAATGATCGCCGAAGGCCCGGCCGAATGATCGGCATGGGGCGCGCCCTGGCCGCGCTGGCCGTTACGGTGATGGTGGGGTTCGGCCTGGCGGCCGACGCCCAGGTTGTGACCGAAATAATTGACCCCCCCCTGGAAGACCCGGTGCTGGAAGCCCGGGCAGTTACCATCCACAAACTGATCCGCTGCCTGGTTTGTCAAAACCAGTCGATCCACGATTCCAATGCCGGCCTGGCCCGTGATCTGCGCGTCGTTGTTCGTGACCGGATCGCGGCCGGGGACACCAATGACCAGGCGATCCAATTCCTGGTCGACCGCTACGGCGATTGGGTGCTGTTAAAGCCACCCTTCAAGGCCGCAACACTAGCCTTGTGGTTAGGGCCGGTCCTAATCCTTATGGTCGCCGGGTGGTCGGCACGGGCATTTTTCCGCAAGGCGCAAACCCAGGTGGCACAGGCCGTGCCGTTGACCAAAGACGAACAACGCCGACTGGCTGAACTCTTGGACACAGAGGCCTAAGCATCGTGCGTTGGGTACCCTTCATCGTCATGGCGGTGCTCGCCGTGCTGGTCATCGCCATACCGTTGCTGCGCAAACGCAAACCGCCGGTTTCCCGGGCCGATTACGACCTTCAGGTTTACCGCGACCAATTGCGGGAACTCAAAGAAGATGTCGAACGCGGCGTCGTCACCAAAGAGCAAGAAGCCGCTGCGCGCCTGGAAATTGACCGCCGGATTTTGGGCGTTTCCGACAAGCCCTACCGAAGAACAGGCGAACTCCCCAAATGGCAAATGGCGGTGGCGCTGGCGGTTTTGGTGCCGGCGGTTTCGGTTGGGCTGTACCTGGCGCTAGGGGCGCCGGGGGTCGAGGATCAGCCGTTCGCCAACCGCGCCGATCTGATTCCCCAGCAGGTCGAGGTTCCCCAGGAAATCCTGGATTTCATTGTCGAGCAAACGGCGCTGCTGGAGGCGGCCCCTAACGATCCCGAGGGCTGGCTGTTGCTGGGCCGGGCGCACGCATTCATTGGCGATTTCGAAGAGGCGGTTAGCGCGTTCCGCCGGGCCATTGATTTGGGGTTGGCCGACGCCAACACCCAAATGGAATTGGTCGAAGGCCTTTACGACATCGCCGGCGGATTTATCACCCAAGAGGCTCAAACGGCCATCGACGCCGCGCTAGCCGACGATCCCGCCCATCCCGGCGCCCGCTTTTATCAGGGCTTGGAGTTATCCCAGGCGGAACGAAATCAGGAGGCTTTCGACGTTTGGATTTCTTTAGCCGCCGACACCACGTTAGACGCCCCCTGGCGCCCATTTCTTGAGCAGTCTCTGCAGGAAGCGGCGAACCGGCTTGGCCTAAACCTTGCCGAATTAATGCCGCCCCCCGCCGCGCCACCGCCCCAATCCCCCTTGGAGGGAATGACTGCCGAACAGCAATTGGCATTGATCGAGGGCATGGTGAGCCAATTGGCGGCGCGGTTGGTGGACGAGCCCGACGATTTAGAGGGCTGGTTGCGCCTGTCTCAGTCGTATCGAGTTTTAGACCGGCTGGAGGATGCCCAAGAGGCCGTCGCCCGAGCC
>JAKZSO010000107.1:0-2973 GCA_047517625.1 Alphaproteobacteria bacterium | reverse complement strand
TATTCGGGCCGTTCATGGGGTTTTTTGTCGCCATGATCGGATCGATCACAGCGGGGGTCGTCATCTACTTTGTCGGCAGCGCCACGATCGGACGCCTGTGGCGGGATCGCGAAGGCGGCCGCCTGCACCGCCTAAGCGTTGCGTTGGGATCAAAGGGCTTGGTCTCGATGATGTTGATCCGGCTGATCCCCTTCGCCCATTTTTCCGCGGTGAGCTTGGCCGCCGGGGCGTCGCACATTCGGTTTTGGGATTTCCTGATCGGCACCGCCGTCGGCATGACCCCCTGGGTCGTGGCGACGATGATTGTCACCAGCCAGTTTTCCCGTGCATTCACCAACCCGACCCCGGGAAATATTGCGTTGCTTGCCGTGCTGTCCGTGATGTTCGTGGGCGCCATGGTGTGGGTCGGGCGGCGATACGGGTCGCGGCTGCGATCCTCCGGCGGCCCGGACTCCGGGCCGGCTCAGTAGCGCAAATTTTGTGGGATGGTAATTCACCCGAAGATGGCTCCAATTTTCAACCACCAGATCGGATTAGCATTTTGTTCGAGAGCAGACCGTGGCTGCTACAGCCTCGTGGATCTGATCGGTAAAGTCATTGTTAGTCCTGCGGATCAATGATCCGGTGCATATGGACGATGAAATATCTGATGTGGGCATCGTCCACGGACGCTTGAGATCTAGCCCTCCAGGCCACCAGGGCCGATTTGTAGTTGGGATAAATCCCCACCAGATCCAGGCCGTCGGTATCAACGAATTCGGTCCCTTGGGGGTCGGTTAATTCGCCGCCAAAAACCAAGTGCAGTAGCTGTTCTTTTGCCATCGGGTTCTCTAGCACGCATTTCAGACCCGATGAACGGCAGATATATGGCGGCCGGGCGGATCGGGATCGGCTATTGCCAGTCGCGTTAAACTAATCGGCCTTTTGAGTGTCGGTTGGGATTCGTAGCGCGCCTTGGTAGTCTTGGCTTGTCATGTTTGGACAAAGGCCAAGCCTTGGGATCTCCCTGCAACTGCGCGCGGTCGCAATTCCGTTTGCCCTGGTCACGTTCATCGCTGTTCAGGCCGTTGCCGACCCCATCCCGGTCGACCTGGAACTGGTCCTGGCGGTGGACATCTCGCGCAGCGTCGATGAAAATGAGGCGTGGCTCCAGCGCCAGGGATACATCCGGGCGTTGACCGATCCGCGGTTGATCGCCGCAATCGAAGGCGGTGCGGCGGGACGGATCGCTCTGACGTACGTGGAGTGGGCGGCCCGGGGCCAGACCCATCAAACTGTGGGATGGCGGGTGATCGGCGACGCCAAGGCGGCGTCTGAATTTGCCGAGTTGTTGAGCGGACAGGACATCATGCGGGGCCACTGGACTTCCCAGTCCGGAGTGATTGATCTGGCAATTTCCATGCTCGAATACAATAACTTCGCCGGAACCCGGCGGGTGATCGATATATCCGGCGACGGCCCCAACAACGTTGGCGGCAACGTCACCCTGGCCCGGAATCGCGCCGTCGAAAAAGGCATCACCATCAATGGCCTGGCCATCCTTTCGGACCAGGGCGGTCACCTCAACCTCGCCGATCTGGATGTGTACTATCGGGATTGTGTGATCGGCGGCCCCGGGGCGTTCGTCGTGGTGGCCCAGGATTTTGACGCGTTTGCCGAGGCCATCCTGCGCAAGCTCATCCTGGAAATCGCGGCGCTGGAACCGGCGCTGCCCCGGGTGATTTTGGCCGCCAACCACGGCGCCGCGCCGCGGCCGTTCCTGCAGCCGCAAAAATACGCTCCCGAATGCGATATTGGCGAGCGCTTGCGAGAACAGTACATCCGCCGGCCGCCACCGCCGCCGGGCAACTGAATCTTGACAGGGCCCCAGGGGAATTGTCCTGTACAAGCCACCTTTAGCCCCTCAACGGAGACCCCATGCCCCCACCCAAAGCAGCGGTCCACCCGGACCTGCCAAAATTCCACGGCCACGGCCGAGCAGACGAATATTCCTGGCTGCGGGACGACAATTGGCAGCAGGTCATGCGCACGCCGGAAGTGTTAAAGCCGGAAATCCGAGAATATCTGGAGGCGGAAAACACATACGCCGAGGAACTGTTCGGCGGTCTTGACGGCGCCAAAGCCGCGCGGGTGGCGGAACTGAAAGGCCGGATCAAGGCCGACGACCAATCGGTTCCGGCTCCGGACGGGGCGTATGCCTATTTCCAGAGATTCGAGCAGGATTCCCAGCACCCAATTTTCTGCCGCCAGAAAATCGGTGCTGATGTTGAAGAAGTCATGCTTGACGTGAACAAAGAAGCGGCGGGGAAATCGTTTTTCCGGGTTGTCGCCGTCGAGCATAGCTCCGATCACCTCAGCCTGGTGTATGCCCAAGACGACACCGGCTCGGAAATGCACACCCTTGTGGTGAAGGATTTGGCCACGGGCAACATTGTCGACGACAGCATCACCAACGCCAGCGGCGACGTGGTGTGGGCAGAAGACAACCAAACCATTTTCTATACGGTGCTTGACGAAAACCACCGGCCATCGAAAGTCTTTCGCCATCGGGCGGGGGATGATCCCGAAACCGATGTTTTGGTGTACGAGGAAACCGACCCGGGATTTTTCGTCAGCATTGGCAAGACCGAGAGCCGCCGGTTTATTGTTATCCACGCCCATGACCACGTGACCTCGGAAATCCATGTGATCGAGGCCGCGACCCCGGAGCAGCCACCGCGACTGCTGTCTGCGCGCGAGCCAGGGGTCGAATATCTGATTTCCCACCACGGCGACCGGTTCTTGATTCGCACCAACGCCGATGGCGCCGAGGATTACAAAATCGTCGAAGCCCCGGTGGACAGCGGCGCCCGGGAAACCTGGACGGACCTGATCGCGCACGAATCGGGGCGCTTGGTGCTAAATCTTGGCGTTTTCCAGGATTTCTTCATCCGTCTGGAGCGCGTCAACGCCCTGCCGAGGATTGTCGTCCAC
>JAKZSO010000106.1:0-9745 GCA_047517625.1 Alphaproteobacteria bacterium | reverse complement strand
CATCAACCCCATCGCCTCGGCTGGTGGCCAGGTGGCGGGCGCTACGGTGTTCATGGCGCCGCTGGCGTTGGTGGTGGACCAGCCCTGGAACGACGCCATGCCCGGCCTGGGTGTGTGGGGAGCCGTGCTGGGCCTGGCCTTGGCCTCAACCGCGCTGGCCTACATCTTCTATTTCCGCCTGCTGGAATCCACCGGCGCCGCGAACATCCTGTTGGTTACGTTCCTGATCCCGGTCACTTCAATCTTGCTGGGAGTGGGCTTGCTTAACGAGGTGCTGTTGCCTAAGCACTTCATCGGCATGGCCATCATCGGATTCGGCCTCGCCGCCATCGACGGCCGGCCTTACGCGGGCATCAGGCGGCGAATCGGTTAGAGCTTTCGCCTATTCCGATAACAGGCGCCTCCGTTCCCGGAATTCCTTCCGGTCGATTTCGCCCTTGGCGAAACGCTCGCGCAAAGACCAGCGCGTCGGCGTCGCCGCTCCCGGGCGGGCCACCAAAAAAGGATCCAAGATCATCCGGCGATCCGCGCTCGGTCCGCAGAACGTTCAGAAGTACGAACATGGCCAGGCCAAAGACCAGGAACATGACCAAGAGGGCGATCGCCATCATCGGGCCCGCGCTCCAACCCCTGAGGCCAGGCTGTCGTTCCAGCGCTGTCCCAGAGCCACCGACGGTGCAATAGCCCCGGCCAGCGCTACCGAGATCAGACCAATCGTTTTTCCGTTTCGCATGGTGTCCTCCACGGCCGGACAAACTCCCGGCCCCGCAAATTCGCTCGTCAGATTTCGATGTGGGAACGATTCCGCGCCCGCCAAGGCCCGGGCCATCAAGGAGTGGTCAACAATTCGTCACCCCGGCAGAGAGCAGATCGCGCCCGCTGGGGGCGCGTGAATCTGATCGCAAGCTTTCAAGTCCGGGGGTCCACGTCTTTTTATGTGCAGAGGGGCAGTCGCACCTCGCCACAGGCGCCCCCTTCCTCGGTGGGGAGGGGGTCAATATCGGTAATTCCGATATCTGCTCGGTTAAACACTACTTTTGATGGAGTATGGTGCTGCCCTGAACCGGTAGTTCACAGCATCGACCGATGCTACCCCTTAACCCCCGTCGCGAAAATGGCGTGGGAGTGGGCTTTTAGGGGGTTGTCGCCGAAATCCTGGGCCATGGCCTTGGCCACCGCGTCGATGATTTCTTCCGCCGGGGCGTTGGCGCGTTCGTTGATCTCGTGAATGCCGGGGTTGCCGGTGACCATGCCGATGGCTAGATGGCGGGCGGTGGGGCGTTCATACTCAAACCCGATGGTCTGGATTTGGACCTGATCCAAACCAGCCCGCATCAACAGCGCGGTGACCACGCCGGGGTCGGGCATTCCGAACGGCACCGACAAAAACATCGGCGGGTTTTAATAGAAAAATGTCGCCAACACTTGTTGGCCGAGGGCTGGGAGGGTGTTTTTTTCCAGGGATTCCCAGGTGCTGACGGCCAAAGTGCGGCCGGGGTTCAGCACCCGGGCCATTTCCGCCAGGCCTTTTTCTTTTTCTGGGAAGAACATCAATCCGAATTGACAGACCACGGCGTCAAAGGCGCCGTCGAGGGTGCTCAAATCCTGGCCGTCGGCCTGTTGCCATGTGACGTTGGCCAGGCCGCCGCGCACTGATTGGGCATAGTCCAACATGGCAGGGTTCAGATCGGTGGCGACGATCTCCACGTCGTCGGCCAGGGCGCTGCGCAGGGCTTCGGTAACGATGCCGGTGCCGCAGGCGACTTCCAACACCCGGGCGTTGGCGACGCCGGAGACCGCATCAGCAATTTTCTTGGCCATGTGGGCCGCGGGAGCTTCGAAAAACGCCGGGCCCAGATGCTGGTCATAAATTTCGGGGATGTTGCCTGAAAAAGAGGCGTGCGAGTCAGCCATAATTCTTCTAATCCTCTTGCTTGAAGTGCTTGCTCAGAGCGAGCCCTTGTTGCACGTACGAGGATCCAATGCTCCGCCCATATGTCTTCTGTGGCGCAATTGTAAGCCGCTCGTACGCCAGACGGCCGACGATCTGGCCGTGTTCCAACACGAACGGCACGTCCCGGGATCGCACCTCCAATACCGCCCGGGTACCCTTGCCGCGGACGCCTGTATGGCCGAAGCCGGGATCAAAAAAGCCAGCGTAATGGACCCGGAACTCCCCTACCTGAGCGTCATAGGGCACTAGCTCAGCAGCGTATTCCGGGGGCACGGAAACGCGCTCGTAGGATGCCAAAATATAGAAATCATCGGGATTCAAGATGATGTAGCGGTCCCCGTTTACTCCGGCATCGCTTGCGTAAATAGGCTCCCAGAACTCTTTCGGTTCATATTTGCCGATTTTTCTCAGATCGATCACTCTCGTATTGTGCCTGGCTTTGTAGCCCACAATGTTTTCGGAGCGATTCCGCTCCTGGGTTTCCCCCACCAAATCGACTGAAATGGATAACCCGTCAGCAATGTTTGCATGGCTGGTCCCATGGACCAAGCGCGCCTGACCGTGCAGGGCGCGAAGTTGGGAATCAGTTGAGCGCGGATTGCCCCGGCGAAACCTGATCTGGCTTAGGCGGTCCCCCTGACGGGCTAGGATGCTGAACGTTCTGGGCGATATCTCTGCATACAGCGGGCCTTCGTACCCGGGTGGCACCCGGTCGAACTCTGGTACGCCGTCGGCGATGAGCCGTGTGAAAACGTCCAGACGCCCAGTGGAGCTTTTTGGATTGGCGGCGCCTGATACACCTTTGGGTAGCTTCAAGCGTTCCATCAACGGCACGATGTAGACGCAGCCGCGCTCCAAGACTGGGTCACCACCCAATGGCGGCATGTCACGCAGGTCAATGGTGTGCATGTGCAGGTGTTCGATGCGCTCCATCACCGTCCCTCCAGCGCTGGGAAGAAAACTCGCGCGCACGCGGTGGGCGGCCGCGCCCAAGCGCAGATCCAGACTGGCGGGTTGAATTAGCTCGGGCTGAATAGGCTCATCCGCACGCACCGCCCCGTCGGCGATCAGGTGGCCAATCAATTGGGACGGCAGAATTCCAGAGCGCTTCGGCCTGCTGACGTTGGCAGGTGGTTCGGGGTTTGCGGCGGATCGGGACATATGGACAGTCATTCTGCCCGGATCGTTGCCCCGGCGGTTGGAAAAAGAAAGAGCCCTTGCGGCAGCCTACGCTGATTTTACTACGGGATGGACCAAGCCGGAACGGGCGGGTACTCGCACATACGCGCCGGGCCCGGGCGCCCCATCCCACTCGGTGGGCGATTGCCCTTTGGGAGGAGGGTCACTAAAACCGCAGCCCCTATGGATTGCTCCAATGGGCCGCGGGTTCGATGTAGCGCACCGTAAATCATAACCGCCGCAAGGGAGTGGAGAGATCCACCGAAGCAGTTTAGCATGGAATATCAAAGACTTAAGTCATTTCTTTCCAACAGAATTGTACCCAGACCAGGGGTTGCTAAAGGGTTGCCGCCCAATCAAGAATCGACTTATCCCCACGAATCACAGGCCAAACCCTGTGCCGCATGTGCCAATGTGTCCACCCCCATTGCCACCCATCCCGGCGATTTGTAGGTTGTCCGGCGCCCAGCATCCCAACGAAGTTTAGGCGAGCAGTTTTGCACTACATCAGTACCCGCGGAAAAGCGCCGCGATTGGATTTTGCCGGGGTCTTGCTGGCCGGGCTCGCCGACGATGGCGGTCTCTATGTGCCGGAAACCTGGCCTCAGGTTAGCGACGACGAAATCCAGGGCTTCGCCGAGCGGCCGTACGCCGACGTCGCCACCGATCTGATGGCGCGGTTCACCGAACCAGCGATCTCGGCCGACCAATTGGCGCCGCTGGTGGCCGAGGCCTATCGGGGGTTCGATCATCCGGCGGTGGCGCCATTGCGCCAGCTGGATTCAGGCGAATGGATTTTGGAGTTGTTCCACGGCCCGACGTTGTCGTTCAAGGACTATGCGTTGCAGGTCGTGGGGCGCCTTTTCGACGCGGTGCTGCGGGCGCGGTCACAGCGGGTGACGGTGGTGGGGGCCACATCGGGAGATACCGGCTCGGCGGCCATCGAAGCATGCCGGGACCGCGACACCATCACCGCTTTCATTCTGCATCCCCAGGGCCGGATCACCGAAGTCCAGCGCCGGCAGATGACCACGGTCCAGTCCGGCAACATTCACAACATCGCCATCGACGGCACGTTCGACGACTGCCAGGCGATCGTGAAGCAGATGTTCGGCGATCAGCCGTTCCGGGATCAATGGAACTTGACGGCGGTGAATTCCATCAACTGGGCCCGGGTCATGGCGCAGGTGGTGTATTACTTCACCACCGTCGCGGCCCTGGGCGGCCCCGATCACATTCCGGCCTTTTCGGTGCCCACCGGAAATTTCGGCGATGCTTTTGCCGGCCACGTGGCCCGGCGCATGGGGCTTAATATCGGCCAGATGGTCATCGCCACTAACGTCAACGACATCTTGGTGCGGCTGCTGGCCCAGGGCGAATACCGCAAGGGCCCGGTCCGGGCGACGCTGAGCCCCAGCATCGACATCCAGGTTTCCAGCAATTTCGAGCGCCTGTTGTTCGAGCTGTCCGCCAACGACGGCGCCACCGTCGCCAAACTGATGGCGGAACTGGACAGCGGTGGCGTTTTCAAAATGGGCGACGCCGCCATGGCCCGCATGCGCGGGCAATTCGATGGCCGCAGCGTTTCGGAAGACGAGATCATCGCCTGCATGGCTCAGGTCAACGATGCCAGCGGCATTAGCGTCGATCCCCACACGGCGGTGGGAATCATTGCCGGCCGCGCCCACCGCCGCAACGGTGACGGCGCCATGGTGTACTTGTCCACGGCCCATCCGGCGAAGTTCCCCGACGCGGTTGAACAGGCCATCGGCACGGCTTCGGTTCTACCGCCGCGCCTAGCCGATCTTTTCGAACGGCCGGAACAACTCGACGTTTTGCCCAACGATCTTGGCGCCGTCCAGGCCTATATGGCCGAACGCTCTAGGGCGTAGCCGCATGGCCGTGAAAGTCACAACGCTCAGCTCTGGCCTTCGCATCGCCAGCGATTCCATGGAGGGCTTGGAGACCTCGTCGGTGGGAGTCTGGGTTAACGCCGGCGCCCGCTACGAAACCCTGGAAGCGAACGGCATTTCGCACATGCTGGAGCACATGGCCTTCAAAGGCACCGAGCGCCGTACCGCCCGGGCCATCGCCGAGGAAATTGAGGCCGTTGGCGGGCATTTGAACGCCTATACATCGCGGGAGCAGACCGCGTATTTCGCCCGGGTGTTGGCGGACGACCTGCCGTTGGCGGTGGACCTGCTTGGGGACATTCTTCTGCACTCCACCTTCGATGAAGAGGAGCTGGCCCGGGAACGCGCCGTGGTAATTCAAGAGATCGGCCAGGCCACCGATACTCCCGACGACCAGGTCTTCGATTTCCTGCAAGAGGTGGCGTACCCCAACCAGCCCATGGGCCGCACCGTGCTAGGCTCGCCTGAACGTGTGGCAGGCTTTGGCCGCGCCGACTTGATCGGCTACATGGGCCACCATTACCGCCAGCCCCGCATGGTGGTGGCCGCCGCCGGCAACGTCGAACATACCGCCCTGGTACAGATGGCCGAAGACGCCTTCGGGAATTTGGCCACCGAGGATGAAAGCCATCATGACCCGGCGCTTTACGGCGGTGGCGAATTCCGCGAGAACCGTGATTTGGAACAAGTCCACCTGACCATGGCGTTCCCGTCGGTGCCCTTCGATCACCCGGATTTTTACGCGGTCCAGGTTTTTTCCACGGTGTTGGGAGGCGGCATGTCGTCGCGGTTGTTCCAGGAAGTGCGGGAAAAACGTGGGCTTGCCTATTCGGTTTTCTCCTTCGCCCAGTCGTACCTGGACACCGGCACATTCGGAATTTATGCCGGCACCGGCGAAGGCGAGGTGGCGGAGCTGGCTGCCGTGGTCGGTGAGGAGATGCGCAAGGCCAGCATCGATATCACCGACGAAGAAACCGCCAGGGCCCGGGCTCAGCACAAGGCGGGGGTCTTGATGGGCCTTGAAAGTTCCGCCGCCCGGTGCGAGCAAATGGCCCGGCAGCTGTTGATTTTCGATCGCACAATCCCGCCGTCGGAATTGATCGCCAAGGTCGACGCCGTTGATGCGGCATCCTTGCGCCGGATCGCGAGCGAAACGCTGGCTGCCGGGCCTCTGTCCTTGGCGGCGCTGGGGCCCCTCGGCAACCTTGAAACTTATGACGCTCTTGCGGCAAGATTTGATTGATGTCTCTGCTATCGCCCTTTTCCCGGCCCACCCTTTACCGGCGCTATGACGGACAAGCCGTTTATGTGCGGCCGCCGGTGGCCAGCGATTGGCTGGCCTGGGCCGAGCTTCGCGCCGAATCCCGTGAATTTTTGGAACCGTGGGAACCGACCTGGCCCAAGGGCGCGTTGAGCCGGGCGACCTATCGCCGGCGGTTGCAGCGGTATGCCCGGGACGCCCGGGACGACGAAGGCTATGCGTTCTTGATTTTCCGCCAATCGGACGATGTTCTGGTCGGCGGCGTCAACATGAGCAACATCGCCAGGGGCATTCGCCTGTCGTGTTCTCTGGGCTATTGGGTTGGCGAAAAAAATGCCCGCCAGGGATACGTGACCGACGCCGTCCGGGTGATTTTGGGTTTCGCTTTCGACCATCTTCGCCTGCACCGGGTCGAAGCCGGGTGCGTGCCGACAAACACTGCCAGCCAGGATTTACTCCGCAAAGTCGGGTTTGCTGAAGAAGGCTATGCCCGCAAGTATCTCAGCATCAACGGCACCTGGCATGACCATCTGCTGTTCGCAATGGTCTCGGACGATTTCCGCGCTTGAGCCCGCTTATTGGACGAAGCCGGGGATACGCGCGATCTGATCTTGCTTACCATCAGAGTCACGCACCCCAATGCTGCGGAGCAGCGAACCAGAATTCTGCGGAGCAGCAATTCGACCAAGGCAGGCGCGATCTGATCTCTAAGCGTGCCCAAAATCGCCGGACAGCATTGCCGGGTCCAGGCCGATGGCATCGAACGACCGTTGCCATTTAGAATTGACGTCGTCGCTGAACAGCAGCTCCTGGTCCACCGGCCCGTGCAGCCAGCCATTGGCCTGAATCTCTGATTCCAATTGTCCGGAGCCCCACCCGGCGTAGCCCAATGCCAACAGTTTGCGCCGTGGCCCGGTGCCGTCGGCGATCGCCGTCAGAACATCCAGGGACGCGGTCAAATTGATTTCCGGGCTCACCACCATAGTTGTTTCGCGCACATAATCGGCGGAATGCAAAACGAACCCCCGGCTTTGCTCAACTGGGCCGCCAAAATGGACCGTGATTGAATCTTTCGCGCTAAGCGGCTCAAGGCCAAGTTGGGCCATCAAATCGGGAAACGTAACGTCTTTGGCCAGGCGGTTCACCACCAGCCCTAGCGCTCCGGCTTCCGAATGGGCGCACATGTATATGACCGTGTGCTCGAACCGGGGGTCGCTCATGCCCGGCATCGCGATCAAGAAATGACCGATGAGAGTGTCCGTTGCCACGGTCTACTGCCCGCTCCGTTTTTCCAAATCTCTCAACAAAGTGACCCTAACACTGCGCGCTCAAGTTTAATATTTGGTTGAGTTTCGGTTTCTCCCACTAGAGCGCCCGTGTGTCAAAAGACTCTGCGATAGCCGGGGCCTTTGCCCTGTCAGTTCCCACTCGGGCCTTTGCCCGGCCGGCCCTCACATGGGCCTTTACTCTTTTGGCACTGTCCTGGGTTTCGTCGGCGCCGCCCGCGTTTTCGGCGGCAACCCAATGGCAGCCGGGGGAACATGTTCAAGCCAGGTTGATCGCGGCCACGGATGGCGTCGGCGCCGATGGATTCCTGACTTTTGGAATTCACCTGCAATTGGAGGAAGGGTGGGAAACCTATTGGCGCTCCCCCGGGGATTTTGGGTTTCCGCCAAAATTCGATTGGTCGGGGGCGGAGAATCTCGGCGCGGTTTCGGTGGCGTGGCCGGCGCCAAAGCGGTTCACCATTCTGGGAATGAGCACGTTTGGCTATGTCGGTGAATTGGTGTTGCTGCTGTCCGCCAACATTGCCGATCCGGCGAGTTCTGTGACAATCCGATTGCACTTGGTTTACGCGGTTTGCCGGGACGTCTGTTTCCTGGTCGAGCAGGATTTTGCCCTGGACCTGGCCCCGGGTGCCAGCCGGGAGGACCCAGAGATGGCAGCCCTGATCGAGAAATTCCAGTCAGCGGTGCCAAGGGGAAACGCGCCGGATTTTGCCGTCGAACGGGTTTCGGTTAGTGGCGGGGCAAATCCATCCATCGAAATTCTGGCCCGCGCTACCGATCCATTCCAGGATCCGGATGTGATTATCGAAGCCCCGGTGGGGTTTATGTTTCAAGCCCCAACCGTGCGCATGATCGCTGGCGGCCGCCGGGCTATTCTTCGCGCCCGGTTTCAACAAACACCCGAGGCGCTGGGCCCGCTGGAGGGAAACATGGTCACGATCACGGTGATTGATGGGGATCGCGCCGTGGAACAGTCGTTGCCCGCTGTAGCCGCCGACTAAATTCGCCTCGAAGAAATGTAAACGGCGCCTTCAGCGCTACCGCGCGCCAGTAATGACTTGGGCCCGGGCCTCCATGGCCATGGCCTCGGGAATCCGTCCCGCCGCCCGCAGCATGACCGCGTACTTGTTTAAAATTTCCGCGATCCGGGGATGGTCCAAGCCATAGAACTGCTCGGTGCTGTCCAAAGCCTGGGCGAACATGTCCTCCGCCAGTTCGAATTTACCGGTTGCTCCATAACTTTCACCAAGTTCTTCCATGGCCCTGGCGATAACCGGGTGGCCGCTGTTGAGCCCGCCGCGCAGCACTTCCAAAGCTCGCTCGAACATGGGCTCGGACTCACCAAGGCGCCCCTGATCGTGCAATACCCCGGCCAGGTTGTTCAGGAAAATTCCATAATTCGGGTGGCCTTCCCCCAAGGCGCTGCGCGCGATGCCAACCGCCCGATCCAGATTTTGTTCGGCCGCCAAAAGCTGGCCCAGGCCGCGCTGGGCCTCTCCTAAATTGTTCAACGTTATCGCGGTGTCCGTGTGATCCGCGCCCAAGACCTCGGTCTGGATGGTCAGCGCCCGGCCCAGCGCCTGGGCGGCCTCCTCTGACCGGCCCTGGCGGTGCAGCGCATTGCCAAGATTAGTGAGCCGTGTGGCGTATTCCGAATTGGTTTGGCCCAGTGCCTCTTCCGTCATTGTCAGGGCGCGGCGAATCAGGTTCTCCGCGTTCGGATACTGGGCCAACTGGCTTTGCACCAGGGCCAGGGAATCCAGGCTGATGGCCACGAACGGATACTGCGACCAGGCGCCTTCGGCCTCGACCAACGCCGCCTGAAAATTAGCCTCTGCCGCGCCAAAATCGCCGGTCTGATAAGCTCTGTTTCCGGCGTCTTGTTTCTCGGTCCATTCCTCCCCCGGGCCGCAGGCGCCAAGGGCCACCAAGAAGGGCAGGGAAAGACCGAGAAAAAGCAGCCGAGGCGCAATCATGGGGGCATCGTATTCCCTGCAGCCACGATCCGGCAATGTTTGACGAGTCCGGGCCGCATGCTAGTTGTTTGGTGCGGCGAAACGAAAAGGGAGGTTTGGCATGATCCAAGTAGGAGAGCGAATTCCAGAGGTAGCATTGGCGCACATGGTCGGGGACGACCCCCAGGACATTC
>JAKZSO010000105.1:0-8805 GCA_047517625.1 Alphaproteobacteria bacterium | reverse complement strand
GCCTGGTTTATTTCATGTCCATTGAAAGCGCCCATTTTCGCAAACCCGTTGTCCCCGGCGACACCATGCATGTCCATGTGGTCAAAGGACGTTCCCGAGGCAAAGTTTGGAAATTCGACGGCCGCTGCGAAGTCAACGGCGCGGTCGTGGCGGATGCAAAATTCACGGCGATGATCACGGACCAGACATGACGACGCAAGTTCACCCGACAGCGATTGTCGCGGACGGCGCGCGGCTCGGCGACGGCGCAAAAATTGGACCCTATTGCATCGTCGGCGAGAACGTCGAATTGGCCGCCGGCGTGGTCCTGCATTCCCACGCGGTGATCGAGGGACGAACCAAGATCGGCGCCGGTGGCGCAGTGTATCCGTTCGCCGTCATTGGCCACCGGCCCCAGGACACGAAATACGCTGGCGAACCCTCAACATTGGTAGTAGGCGAGCGCTGCACAATCCGGGAACACGTGACCATGCACCCCGGTACCAGCAGCGGCGACATGATTACCGAAGTGGGCGACGACTGCCTGATCATGGTGGGCGCCCACGTTGCCCACGATTGCCGGATCGGCAACCACGTCATCATGGCTAACAACGCCAGCCTGGGCGGCCATGTCGTGATTGATGACTACGCGATCCTAGGCGGCATGGTGGCGGTCCATCAATTCGTTCGAATTGGCCGACACGCGATGATCGGAGGGGCGTCGGCCGTGGATGCCGACATCATCCCCTATGGTTCGGTCAGCGGCGACCGCGCTCATTTATTGGGGCTCAACTTGGTTGGCTTGAAGCGCCGGGGTTTCGCCAGCGAAGACATTCACGATTTGCAGAAAGCCTATCGCATGCTGTTCGCCCCGGAAGGAACGCTGAAGGAGCGCTTGGATGACGTCGCCGACATCTACGCCGCTAGCAATCTGGTCTCGGATATCGTCGGATTTGCCAAGGCCGATTCGCACCGCCCAATTTGCCAGCCCAGGAACAACCGTGGCGGCTGAAAACAAACGGCAGGGCAAGCTTGGCATTCTGGCCGGGGGCGGAGACCTTCCGGGGCTTTTGATCAAGGCCTGCCAAGCGACGGAGCGCGAGGTTTTCGTTGTCGCCTTCAAAGGCTTCGCCCGGGAAGAACACCTGACAGATACCGACCATGTCTGGACGGATTTAGCGGCGGTGGGAAAAACCCTGGGCCATTTGCACAAAGCCGCGTGCGAACAGGTCGTCCTTGCCGGCCCGGTGGGGCGGCCATCCATCGCCTCGCTGCGGCCTGACGTGCGCGGGGCGCGGTTGCTGCCCCGAGTCATCAAGGCTGGCGGAGATGACGCGGCGCTTAAGGTCATCATCGCCGAATTGGAGTCCGAGGGTTTTGGAGTCCTGGGCGCCGACGACATCTTGGGCGATTTGCTGGCGCCCTCCGGCACCATCGGGTCGCAGCTTCCAAGCCATAACCAAACGCTGGACATCGACAGGGGGATCGAGGCTGCGATGGCTCTGGGGCGGGCGGATGTGGGGCAGGCCGTTGTGGTCCAGCAAGGCGTTGTATTGGGAGTTGAGGCGGCGGAAGGCACCGACGCGCTCATCGCCCGGTGCGGCGCGTTGCGCATGGATGGCCCCGGTGGCGTTTTGGTCAAGCTGAAGAAACCGGGTCAGGAGCGCCGGGCTGATTTGCCGACCATTGGTGTTGCCACGATCAGGGCCGTTGCCAATGCGGGGCTGGCCGGGTTAGCGGTTGAGGCGGGCGGGACGCTTGTTTTGGGCATGGCACAAGTTGCTGTCCAGGCCGACGAACTCGGCATTTTTGCTTACGGAATCCCCTCCCACCGGCTGACCTGACCGGGAGCGCGGGGTGGCCAGCAAGTATTTTCGGCCGCTGCATGTGATGGTAGTTGCGGGAGAGCCATCGGGAGACTCTCTGGGCGGGCCGTTGATGGCGGCACTGAATGATCTGACCGGCGGCGCGGTGCGGTTTTCGGGCGTCGGCGGACCGCAAATGGAAGCCCAAGGCCTGGAGCCCCTGTTTCCCATGGCTGACCTAAGTGTGATGGGCTTGGCCGAAGTGGTGCCGCGAATTCCGGTGCTGCGCCGCAGGTTGCGGGAAGCCGAGGATCATGCCCTGGCGTCCCAGCCCGACGCCGTGGTGACGATCGATTCGCCGGGGTTCAATTTCCGCCTTGGCCGCAAGCTCCGGCACCAGGGCTCGCCCCTGATCCACTATGTCGCGCCCCAGGTTTGGGCGTGGCGGCCAAAACGCGCCGAGGAAATTGCCCAGTTTCTGGATCATCTTTTGGTGCTGTTCCCGTTCGAGCCCCCGTACTTTCAAGCCGTGCATTTGCCAACAACGTTCGTCGGCCATCCCGTCGTCAAAGCGGGGCTGGGATCCGGCGACGGGCCGGGGTTTCGAGCGCGCCACAAGATCGCCAGATCCGACACCGTCCTGGCGGTGCTGCCAGGAAGCAGGGGCATTGAGATCGGACGCCTGCTGTCGCGGTTTGGCGACACGCTCAAACCGGTGTCCGATGAAGTTCCGAACCTCCACGCGGTGGTCCCGACAGTACCGGAAATGGCGGAGCGCATTATCGCCGCAAGTGCCGAGTGGCCGGTGCCTGCGACCGTCGTATCGGGGATCACGGACAAGGCCGACGCAATGGCGGCCAGCGACGGCGCCTTGGCGGCTTCGGGAACGGTGACGTTGGAATTGGCGTTAGCCCGGGTGCCTGCGGTCATCGCCTACCGCATTCATCCGCTCACCGCGTTGGTCGCCCGGCGGCTGATGAAATCGAAATTCGCCAGCATGGTCAACGTGATGCTGGACCGAATGGTCGAGACGGAGCTGCTTCAAGGAGATTGCCGGCCTAGCCGTTTAGCGCCAGAGGTGGTGCGAATTCTCACCGACAACCAAGCGCGGGCGGATCAGCTGGAGGCAGGGACTATTGTCAAGGCGTCGCTAACGCCTAAGGCGGGCGAGCCATCTGCCGCCGCCGCGGCTGTTGTGTTGGATCTTATTTCTAAACGGCGCGCGGACTCCGAAGGGAGCTAGCCGCGCTTGCCAATGGCGGTATACCTGCGCCGGGCGGCACCCGTATACAGTTGGCGGGGGCGCCCAATTTTCTGGCTGGGATCCCCCATCATTTCCGCCCACTGTGCGCACCAACCGACGGTGCGGGCCACGGCGAACAACACCGTGAACAAGCTGGGGGGAATCCCCATGGCCCGTAAAATAATCCCGGAATAGAAATCGATGTTCGGGTACAGCTTGCGTTCAACGAAGTACGCGTCCTCTAGGGCGATGGTCTCCAAGTTCATAGCCAAATCCAGGAGGCGTTCGCCGCGAATGCCCAACTCGTCCAGAACTTCGTGAGCGTTCTTGCGCAGGACCTGTGCCCGGGGATCGAAATTTTTGTAAACCCGGTGGCCGAAGCCCATCAGCCGGAAGGGATCGTCCTTGTCCTTGGCCCGGGCGATAAATTCAGGAATGCGCTCCTTAGTGCCAATCTCGCCCAGCATGTTCAAAACGGCTTCGTTAGCGCCGCCGTGGGCGGGGCCCCATAGGCAGGCAATCCCGGCGGCGATGCAGGCGAAGGGGTTGGCCCCTGACGATCCGGCCAGCCGCACGGTTGATGTTGACGCATTTTGCTCATGGTCGGCGTGGAGGATGAAAATGTTGTCCATGGCCTTCGCTAGGACCGGATTGACCGTATAATCCTCCGCCGGTATCGCGAACATCATGTGCAGAAAATTTTCCGCGAACGGCAAGTCGTTGCGCGGGTACACGAACGGTTGGCCAACGGAATACTTGTAAGCCATGGCTGCGATTGTTGGGATTTTGGCGATCAGCCGATGGGTCGAGGTCAGCCGCTGGGCGGGGTCAAGAAAATCATGATCGTCGTGGTAAAAGGCGCTCAAAGCGCCCACGACCCCGACCATAATGGCCATGGGATGGGCGTCCCGGCGAAATCCCCGGAACAGCTGCGTCAGCTGTTCGTGGATCATCGTGTGCCGGGTGATTATGGTGTTGAAATTCTTGAATTCGGCCTTGGTTGGCAGCTCGCCGTTCAACAGCAGATAAGTAACCTCCATGAAGTTGCTGCTTTCGGCCAACTCTTCGATGGGGTAGCCCCGGTACAGCAACTCGCCCTTTTCGCCATCGATGTAGGTGATTTTGGACTCGCAGCTGGCTGTCGACATGAACGCCGGGTCATAGGTAAACATACCGGTTTGGCCGTACAGCTTGCGAATATCGAAGACCGACGGCCCGGTGGTGCCACGGTGGACTTCGAATTCAACCGGCGCGTCCAAGCCACCGCCTTGCAGCGAGATGACATCGTTCGAACCCTTGTTTTCTTTGGCCATAAGCGATCCAATCCGCCCAGCCGCAAGACCGGGTTCCAACTCGTCGTTCAAAATCGAGGTTGCGGGAATATAGACCGTTTTCGGGTTCTGAGAAAGTTGACGGGCCCCGAGAGTTATGCTGGCCGGGCCGCATCGGCGATCCGGCCAAGGCTTTCTTCACGCCCCAAAACCGCCAGAACGTCAAAGATTCCGGGGCTTGCGTTGCTGCCGGTCAAGGCCGCGCGCAACGGCTGAGCGACTGCGCCAAGCTTCAAACCCTCGGATTCTGCGAAGCCTTTCACAGAGTATTCCAGGGCCTCCGGCGTCCATTTTTCCAATGATTTCAACTGGTTGAGAAGTTTTTCCAGAAGTGCAGGAGCGTCTCCCTTCAGCAGTTTCGCCGCCTTTGGGATCATTTGAATGGGACGCTCGGCAATTAAAAACGTAGCATTTTCAGAGAGTTCAAGAAGAGTTTTCGCTCGTTGCTTTAATTCCGGCATGAGCAATTCGATTCTCCCGACAAGAACGTCGGCCTTGTCTGCGCTCGGAGGAATTACCGGTTCAGTTACCCTGACGAAAACCGGTGCTGTCCCCGCAGTTGGAGGTGGAGATTCCATTTCTATCGCGCGTTTTTTTAATTTTGGCAGTAGGGACTCGATTGTCTTGACGAAAACTGGGGCTGTTCCCGCGGTTGGTGGGACGGGCATAATTTTCATTAGCCGCGAATCTTTCGCCTGTTGAATGTATGTGCCGTTCAGGCTGCGCAGCTTGTCCATGTCGAAACGGGCGGGGGATTTGCCGATGGCTTCCAGGCCGAACCACTCGACCATCTGATCGGTGGAGAAAATCTCGTCGTCGCCGTGGGACCAACCAAGCCGCGCCAGGTAATTGCGCATGGCTTCCGGCAGAAACCCTTGATCCCGGTATGCTTGGGCGGCAAGGGCGCCGTGGCGTTTCGACAGCTTGGCGCCGTCGGGACCGTGGATCAGGGGAATGTGGGCGAACACCGGCACCTCCCAGCCCAATGCCATGAACAGTTGGGCCTGGCGGGCGGCGTTGGTCAGGTGATCCACCCCGCGGATGACGTGTGTGACCGCCATATCATGGTCGTCGGCCACCACGGCCAACATGTAGGTGGGCGTGCCGTCGCCGCGTAGCAAAATCATGTCGTCGAGTTGGCCGACGTCAAAGCGGACGACGCCCTGGACTTGGTCGTCAATGACCGTCTCGCCCTGGTCCGGTGCGCGAAAACGAATTGCTGGGGCCACTCCCGCCGGGGCCTCCGACGGATCGCGATCCCGCCAGCGATCGTAGCGGGCAGGGCGGCCCTCGGCCCTGGCCTTTTGCCGCATCTCGGCCAACTCGTCAGGGGTGATGTAGCACCGGTAGGCCTTGCCTTCGGCCAGCAGTCGTCGGCCTAGTGCCTGATGCCGGGCCAAATTGCGGGATTGGAAAAAGGGTTCCTGGTCCCAATCCAGGCCCAGCCATTTCAGGCCTGCAAAAATTGCTTCGACCGCCTCGCCGGTGGATCGCGCACGGTCCGTGTCCTCAACCCGGAGCAGGAATTGGCCCGCGTGGTGGCGTGAAAACAGCCAATTGAACAGGGCGGTGCGGGCGCCGCCGATGTGCAGCATGCCGGTGGGGGACGGCGCGAAGCGGGTTACGACGGACATCTTCTTTGGCCAGCCAAATTTGCGTAATGTGGGGCGCCAACCAATCGGGCCACCTGAAATGAGCCGCCCTGTGTACCACAACAATGAAAACCGGGTGAATCCGGCCCAGATTGCCGGGCCCAATTGGCGGCGGATGGTGCTGGCTTTTTTTTTTAATGATACGGCGACCACCGAGATAATTCTGGCCGAACGTGATCGCTGGGCGTTGTGGCTGCCGCCAGGAATGGCCGCCGGGGCAGGACTGTATTTCGCACTTATGACCGAGCCCGCTTGGTGGATGGGCGCCGGCCTACTCGCTCTTGCCGGCGGGCTGTGGCTGGGCTGGCGAAATTCTCAGTTGGCGGTGATCTTAGCTTTGGCGATCGCGGCCCCGGCCGTGGGCTTCACGGCTGGCCAAATCCGCACACACGCGGTTGCCGCCCCGGTGATCGAACGAGAAATCGGCCCTGTTTCAGTGCGAGGACGGATTGTCGTGGCTGAAATGCGGCCCAATGACCGCAGGCTAACACTGGATAGGCTAACTGTCGGCGATTTGGCCCCGAGGCAAACGCCGGCCAGAATCAGAGTGACGGTTCGCGCCCGTGGCACAGAGGTCGCGCCGGGAGACTGGGTGACCTTGCGGGCGGTGTTGCTGCCGCCGTCGCCACCGGCGGCCCCGGGGGCGTTCGATTTTGCCCGCTACGCCTGGTTCGACCGCCTGGGCGCGGTGGGGTACGCGGTCAGCGCGCCAGCCTTGGCGGACGGGGAGGCCGCGGGCGCACGGGGAAGGTTGGCCTCCGTCCGCCATGCCATGTCGCAACGTATCAGCGCCAACTTGGGTGGCCAACAAGGGGCCGTGGCCTCGGCGCTCATGACCGGGGATCGCGGCGCCATCAACGACGATGTGTGGCAGGCATTGCGGGATTCCGGTTTGGCGCATCTGCTGGCAATTTCTGGCCTGCATGTGGGGTTGGTGGCCGGGATTTTATTTTTCACTTTGCGCGGCGGTCTCGCCATGATCGAGCCCCTGGCGCTGCGCCACCCCATCAAAAAATGGGCGGCGGCGGTGGTGATGGTTGGCGCGCTTGGCTACGTAGTGCTCACCGGCGGCACGGTGCCGACGCAGAGGGCATTCGTCATGCTGGGGCTGGTGCTGCTGGCGGTGATGTTGGACCGGCGGCCGTTTTCCATGCGCCTCGTGGCTTGGGCGGCGGTAATTGTTCTGATCACGGCCCCCGAAGCCATGCTCGGGCCCAGCTTCCAAATGTCGTTCGCCGCGGTCGTTGCGTTAATCGCCACAGACATATAGAAATAAATACCGAAATTACAGTAGGTTATGGCTGTAACTAAAATTTTGTTCCCTCATTTATCCCTCGCTTTTCTGATACGGATTATCTTGTTCGCAAGCGCGATTTTGTCGCGCTCCATGATCAGTGCGAGGTCTTCCAGCTCGCCATTAGCGGCCCGCTTTCCCGGCGGTCTCGAATTCAAATAATCATCGATTCGGCGCAGATCATCGTCGGTATAGGACGAGCCCCGGTGCGAAGGCTCAAGCGGATTGCCGTGACGCCGCCACCGTTTCCAATGCGCCGCGCAAACCCCCGCCCGACTTTTCCTTCCGGCCGCACCCGGCGATGGTGCAGACTTTTAGCCACCGTCGAGGTTCACGGCTTCAAGCGCGGTCGCCATCGGAACGCCCGCCTGCGCGAGCTTGGCGACCACCGTTGCCCGCGAAACCATGTCGAGAGCGTAGCTATCGAATTTCAGCTCGACCGGCGTTTCGAGCTTCAACGTCAATTCGTGCTCGACTAGCCGCGCCATCGGGAGAACCAAATTCAGGTGCCAACGCCTGAGGGACTCGCGCTGCGAAGTTCCATCCGCGTCCGTGAACAGCGACGGCGGGGTACCGGTCGCGGACAAGATAGCCTCGAAAGAATCCTTGCGGAGCTTCGTCATGCTCTCGGGCGGCATCGGACCCAAGCGCGATTGCTTCCAATCTTGGCGCGGCGCGGCGCTCGCGCCTTCGCCCCATCCTGCCGCCGAAGTCTCGACAAGCAAAGCCCCGCCGCGAGCGGCCCTTGCGCTTCATCGGCAAGTGACCCCTCAGTTTCCGATTGCAGGCGCGCTGTTGTGTGCGCCCACGCCAGCGGCCCCGTCCCTGTATACGGTTGTCCCGGCGACGATCCCCACCGGCAGAAGATGACGCCGGCCGCTGGCAAGTTCCAAGTCGTGCTTGTGCTTGGCCCGTAGCACGTAACTCTCGTGGTCCATGTGCTCGGATCATGTGTGCCTTCCCAATGCCAGGATGACGCCGGTATGAGCTGCACGGCCCCCATGGGATCGACTCGGATAACGTGCATCGAATCGCCCGACCGAATCAGGTCGCGCCCCACTTGCGCCAGGAAGCCCGGAGAGACGGCTTCGGCCGTCCAAGGCTCCCCCGACTACCTCCGCGCTCGCAAAGGCCCGTGACAGCGCCCCGGACGCGGCCTCAACCGCCGCCGTGCTCGCAGCGTTAGCCGCCGATCCCGCCGCTTGAGCTTCGATAAGCCGGACAACCGAATCGGAAAAACTGACTGCCGCCCGAGTCCCGGCGCTCTCGACGTTGCCACGGCCACCAACCCATCTAAGTCGCCCTCAGCAAAATGGCGCGGCAGTGACTTCCGCGCCAAAGTTCGCTTTCCTCGACGGCGTACGTCGCACCCATGTACTCGACTTCATCCGCGCCCCGATCTTCGAAGGCAGCGGCCAACGGATTTAAATCGCCCGAAATAAAGCCAGTGAAGCCGCCCCATTGGAGCGGCTCGCCTCCCCAAAGCAGCATGTCGCCGCCC
>JAKZSO010000104.1:0-11977 GCA_047517625.1 Alphaproteobacteria bacterium | reverse complement strand
TTTGGCCGCCATCGCCGCGGCACTTGCCCGCGCCACAACGCTTCGCGCGCTTTTGGATGGCCAAGACGCGTTGCCAAGTGGTCTGACCGAATTGGCGCGGGACCTGGGCCACCATCAAGACTTCGCCGCCGCTTTGGCTGCCGCCTTGGCGCCCGACCTCCCCATGTTGGCCCGGGACGGCGGCTTTATTCGCGCCGGCCACAACGAAGCCTTGGATACGCTGCGGGAATTGCGAGACGAAAGCCGCCGCCACATCACCCGGCTCCAAGCCCGCTATGCCACCGAGACCGGCGTGGCCAAACTGAAAATCCGCCACAACAACGTGCTGGGATATTTCATCGAGGTCACCGCCGCCCAGGCCGACGCATTGTTGGCGGACGAAGCCACCTTCATGCACCGCCAAACCATGGCCAACGCCATGCGTTTTTCGACGCTCGAACTGGGCGAATTGCAGCGCCAGATATCCGAGGCCGGCGACAAGGCGGTAGCTTTGGAACAGACCCTGTTCGCCGACATGGTCGCCGAAGTCGCGGTCCTTGGCCCCGACTTCGCCCGGGCCGCTCACGCCCTGGCGGGGCTGGATGTTGCGGCGGGGCTGGCCCACATGGCCGCCCAATCCGGGTATTGCCGCCCGGTTGTCGACGACAGCTTGGCGCCCGCGATTACCGCGGGCCGCCACGGGGTGGTCGACGCGGCACTGACAAAGGCGGGCGAAGGCCCCTTCGTGCCCAACGACTGCGATTTGGGAGCGGGCATGCATCTTTGGCTGCTCACCGGCCCCAACATGGCGGGCAAAAGCACCTTTCTGCGGCAAAACGCCTTGATCGCCATTCTCGCCCAAATGGGATCGTTCGTGCCCGCGGCCAGCGCTCACCTCGGCGTCGTCGATCGCCTGTTTAGCCGGGTGGGTGCGGCGGATGATCTGGCCCGGGACCGGTCCACGTTCATGGTCGAAATGGTGGAAACCGCGGCGATTCTGAACCAGGCCGGGCTCCGGGCCCTGGTGATTTTGGATGAAATCGGCCGCGGCACGGCAACATTCGACGGCTTGTCCATCGCCTGGGCGGTGATCGAACACCTGCACGATGTCAACAAATGCCGGGCGTTGTTCGCCACCCATTATCATGAATTGGTCGCCTTGGCGGCGCGCCTTGATGACCTCGCCAACTACACCGTGCGGGTCAAGGAATGGGACGGCACGGTAGTGTTCTTGCACGAAGTGGCGCCGGGGGCGGCTTTGGCCAGTTATGGCATCCAGGTGGCCAAGCTGGCGGGGCTGCCAGGGCAAGTGATTGCCCGGGCGGAGCAGGTCTTGACGGAAATCGAGCGCGAAAATCAGGCTGGACCACTGGTCAAGCTGGCCGACGATTTGCCCCTATTCACTACGCAAACTGCTGCGCCAACCCAGCCCGTTGCCTCGTCCCCAGCCCTTGAAGCATTGCGGAATATTCACCCCGACGAACTCTCGCCAAAAGAGGCGTTAGAGCTGATCTACAAGCTGCGCGGTCTGTTGGACTAGGGGCTTTCAGGCCTGTTCCGCTTGAAACCCGCCCCGATACCGGGCAGGTTTTTCATATGGATGCGGCAAACCAACAATCTCCCTCCGGCGGCGGCGCTGTCATTGACCGCCGCGCACTCGCGGCGGCGCTGGCCGAGATCGCGGACGGCGGCGACGTCCATGCAAAGGCCAGCCGCGATGCGGTGCGCGACGCGCTAAAAGAGGCATTGGCGCAAGGCCGCGATGAGGTCCAACGGCGCTTCGAAGCCGGCACCCGGGCTATTGACTGCGCTAAAAGCACAGCCCGGATCACCGACCAGGTCTTGCGGAGCCTGTTCGATTTCACCGTCACCCATGCCTATCCCAATACCAACCCGATCAAGGGCGAACGCATTGCTTTGGTGGCGGTGGGCGGCTATGGCCGCAGCGAAATGGCGCCGTTCTCCGACGTGGATCTGCTGTTCTTGCGCCCCTACAAGCAAACTCCCTGGGGCGAGCAAGCCTTGGAATACCTGCTGTACATGCTGTGGGACCTGGGCCTCAAGGTCGGCTACGCCACTCGCTCCGTGGCCGAGTGCATTCAGTTGGCGAAGTCCGATATCACGATCCGCACCACGGTCCTGGAAGCCCGCTATTTGTGCGGCGACCGGGAGCTTTTTGAAAAGCTGGCGGCCAAGTTCCAATCGGATGTGGTGAAGGGAACCGGCCCGGCCTTTGTCGAGGCGAAGCTGGCCGAACGCGATGAACGCCACCTGCGCATGGGCGATTCCCGGTACGTGGTGGAACCCAATGTGAAGGACGGCAAGGGCGGTTTGCGTGACCTGCACACGCTGTTTTGGATCGCCAAATACCTGTACCACGTGACCCAGGCGGCGGACTTGGTTGAGGCACGCGTGTTCACGGCCAAACAATTCGCCCGCTTCGTCAAGGCCGAAAACTATTTGTGGGCCGTGCGTTACAACTTGCATTACCTGGCGGGCCGGGCCGAAGAACGCATTACCTTCGATGTCCAGGCCGAAATTGGCCGGCGCATGGGCTACAAGGCCCACAGCGGCAATCTGGCGGTCGAACGGTTCATGAAGCATTACTTCCTGTACGCCAGGGAAGTGGGGACGCTGACCCGGGTTTTTTGCTCGGTGTTGGAGGATCAACACAAACGCCGGCCGCGGTCGCGGATGCCGCGCCTGGCGTTCAAACCGGAACACGTCGACGGCTTTGTCATTGACGGCGGCCGGGTCGATGTGGAAAGCGAAACCCTTTTCGAAACCGAGCCGATGAAAATGCTGCGGCTGTTTCATCTGGCCCAGGAACACCAGGTGGATATTCATCCCCGGGCGTTGCTGCTGGTCAGCCAAAATCTGGGCGCCATCGACGCCTCAATGCGGGCCGACCCGGCAGCCGGGCGGCTGTTCATGGACATGCTGACCGCGCCTAAAGACGTGGAAACCACCCTGCGGCGTTTGAACGAAGCCGGGGTGTTCGGCCGGTTCATTCCCGACTTTGGCCGAGTGGTGGCTCAGATGCAGCACGACATGTACCACGTCTATACCGTGGACGAGCACACCATCCGCGCGGTCGGTATGGTGGCCCGGATCGAAGCGGGGGAACTGGCCAAGGACCTGCCCCTGTCCCACGACATCATCCACAAGGTGCTATCGCGCAAAGTGCTGTATTTGGCCGTGCTGCTCCATGACATCGCCAAAGGGCGGGGCGGCGATCACTCCAAATTGGGCGCCGAGGTGGCAATGAAAGTCGCGCCGTTTTTGGGACTGGAAGACGCTGAAACCGAAACCGTGGCCTGGCTGGTGCGCAGGCACCTGGACATGAGCCGGGTGGCGTTTCGCCGGGATTTAGCCGACCCCAAAACCATCGCCGACTTTGCCGCGGTCGTGCAAAGCCCGGAACGCTTGCGTTTGCTATTGATTCTGACCGTGGCGGATATCCGCGCCGTGGGGCCGGGGCGGTGGAACGGCTGGTCGGGGCAATTGCTGCGGGAACTGTATTTTTCCACGTTGGAGGTGTTGTCCGGGGGCGAGGCCTCCATCACCGGGCCGGGCCGCATCGAAGCCGCCAAGGCGGCATTGGCGGCCCACACCGTGGATTGGCCGGCCGGCGAATTGCTGCGCCACACCGAACGATTCCGGGATTCCTATTGGACCGCGTTCGACGAAAATTCTCATGCCCACCATGCCGATTTCTTGCGCGGGCTCGGCGCCGGCGAGGATGTGTTGGCGGTGGACGCCGTGCCTGACACCTTCCGGGCGGTGACCGAATTCACTGTCTATGCCCCGGACCAACCGGGTTTGTTCGCCAAGATCGCCGGGGCCATGGCGGTGGCGGGAGTGAATATTGTCGACGCCAAGGTCGGCACCACCACCGACGGCATGGCCTTGGACCAAGTCTCTGTCCAGGGCTCCGGCGGCATGGCGGTCGAAGCCAGCTTTGCCGTGGAAAAGGTGAAAAAGGCCATCGCCGATGTGTTGTCCGGGGCGGTGGACCCAACCGAAGTGCTGCGTCACCAGGGGCAGCCATCGGACCGGCTTTCGGTGTTCGCGGTTGCGCCCCGGGTGCTGATCGACAACAACGTCAGCGACATCCACACGATGATCGAGGTCAACGGGCGCGATCGCCGGGGCTTGCTGTTCTCGGTGACCCAGGCGCTAACCGAGTTAGGCCTGGCAATTTCGGCGGCGCGGATCGCAACGTATGGCGAGCGCGCGGTGGACGTGTTTTACGTGCGGGATTCGTTTGGCCTGCAAATCACCGCCGACGCGCGCTTGGACGCGATTCGCGAACGTCTGATGGAGGCAGTGGTGCGGAGCACCGAAACGAAAATGACGTCGGAAGCCGACTCAACCGCGCCCGGGGCCGCAACCGCCGCGGAATAACGGCAACCCGCCGACAGCGGTTGCCTCATAAAGGCCATTACCGTTAATTAGCACTACGTTTATGAACCTGTTTCGGGCCATCGCCACCGTCGGCGCCATGACCATGATCAGCCGGGTGCTGGGCTTTGCCAGGGACATTCTGATCGCCGCCATGGTCGGCCCGGGCTTGATCGGCGATGCATTTTTTGTCGCCTTCAAGATCCCCAACCTGTTCCGCCGCCTGTTTGCCGAGGGCGCCTTTGCCGCCGGGTTCGTGCCGATTTTTTCCGGTCTTGCGGGTACACACGGTGCCGCGGCCGCCCGGGAATTCGCCGCCCAAGCCCTGACGGTGCTGGTCGTCGTGTTGGTGGTGCTGGTGGCGCTGTTCGAAATCGCCATGCCCTGGCTAATGATTGGCCTGGCCCCGGGGTTTGTCGGTGAGCCGGAAAAATTCGATTTGGCGGTGACGCTTACCCGGCTCACGTTCCCCTACTTGCTGTTCATCAGCGTGGTGTCGTTGCTGGGGGGCGTGCTCAATAGCCTCGGCAAATTCGCCGCCGCCGCCGCCACGCCGATTCTGTTGAATTTGGCGCTGATCGGCAGCTTGATCGGATTGGCGGATGTGCTGCCCAGCGCGGGCCACGCCGTGGCTTGGGGCGTCGCCGGTGCCGGCGTTCTGCAACTGGTGTGGCTTTGGGCCGCCACCGCCCGGGCCGGAATGGTCCTGGGCCTGCGGCGACCCCGGCTGACGCCGAAAGTCCGGGAACTTGGCCGCTTGATGTTGCCCGCCGTGGTCGGTTCCGGCGTCGCTCAAATCAACATCGCCGTGGACATCATCATTGCCTCGCTGCTGGCCACCGGCTCCATTTCGTATTTGTTCTTCGCCGACCGCCTGACCCAGTTGCCTTTGGGGGTCATCGGCGTTGCGGTGGGGACAGCCTTGCTGCCGCTGTTGTCCCGGCAATTGGCGGCGGGCGATCAAGACAGTGCTGGCAACAGCCTCAACCGGGCGATGGAAACCGCGCTGGTCTTGGCGCTGCCCGCCGCCGCCGCCTTGATGGTGGCGGCTGAACCGGTGGTGCGGGTGCTGTTCGAGCGCGGCGCGTTTGACGCCACCAGCACCCATGCGACGGCGCTGGCGGTGACCGCCTATGCTTTTGGCGTGCCCGCCTATGTGATGGTGAAGGTCCTGGCCCCGGCGTTTTTCGCCCGCAAGGACACCAAAACCCCGGTGCGGATCGCCATCGTCGCCCTGGTGGCCAACATCGTCCTGAACTTGGCGCTGATGGGCCCCATGGCCCATGTGGGTTTGGCCCTGGCCACCGCCTTGGCGGCGTGGCTCAACGCCGGCGCACTTGCCTGGGTGCTGGTGCGCCGGGGCCATTGGAGCGCCGACCCCAGACTGCGTACACGCCTGCCCCGGGCCCTGATTGCCACTGCCGGACTGGGGTTGGGGGTGTGGGTGGCCATCGGGTTGCTGGCGGAGCCATTGGCGGGTTCTGGGGTCCAGCGGATCGGCAGTTTGGCGGTGGTGGTGGTCAGTGGTCTGGCGCTGTACGCGGTACTGGCGCATCTGTTGGGAGCGATAAAGTTGGGTGAAGTACGGGCTCTCGCCAGCCGCGGCGGTTGACCGGCCAGCAGCTAGGGGCCATAACGCCCGCCATTCCGTCTGATCTTTGATCCGCCCTATGACCAAGCAACACCGTATCTTTTCCGGGGTCCAACCCACCGGCAACGTCCACCTGGGTAACTACTTGGGGGCGATCCGGAATTGGGTCTCGCTGCAAGCCGATTACGAATGCCTGTATTGCCTGGTGGATCTCCATGCCATCACCGAAGCTCAGGACCCGGCGGCATTGACGACCAGCACCCTGGAAGGCGCCGCACTTTTGCTGGCGGCCGGGATCGACCCGCAAAAATCATTGTTGTTTGTGCAAAGCCACGTCCCGGCCCACGCCGAGTTGGCCTGGATTTTCAATTGCGTCGCCCGCCTCGGTTGGCTCAATCGCATGACCCAGTTCAAGGACAAGGCCGGCAAAAACCGCGAAAACGCCAGCACCGGGCTCTACGTCTACCCGGTCCTGATGGCCGCCGACATTCTGGCCTACATGGCCACCCCTGTGCCGGTGGGCGACGACCAGAAACAGCACCTGGAGCTGGCCCGGGACATCGCCCAGTCGTTCAACAGCCAGTTTGGCGTGGACCATTTTCCGGTGATCGAGCCGCTGATTTTCGGCACCGCCACCCGGGTCATGAGCCTGCGCGATGGCGCGGCGAAGATGAGCAAATCCGACGCCTCGGACTACAGCCGCCTCAACCTCACCGACGACGCCGACACCATTTCCAAGAAAATCCGCAAGGCGCGGACGGACCCGGACCCCCTGCCCGGTCACCCGGACGGTTTGGCCGGGCGCCCCGAAGCCAAAAACTTGGTGGCCATATTCGCGGCCCTGGCCAACCAGACCCCGGAACAGGTGTGCAGCCAATTCGACGGCGCGACTTTTTCCACCTTGAAACCAGCCTTGGCGGACCTGGCGATCGCCGCGCTGGCGCCCATTACCGAGGAAGCGGCGCGACTGCGGGGCGATCCCGACTACGTCCGCGGGGTTTTGCGCATCGGCGCCGAAAAGGCCGGTGAA
Source organism: Alphaproteobacteria bacterium (assembly GCA_047517625.1). Taxonomy (GTDB): domain Bacteria; phylum Pseudomonadota; class Alphaproteobacteria; order UBA2966; family CAIVPW01; genus JABHVE01. The sequence goes on along the minus strand of JAKZSO010000104.1, from coordinate 4,973 downwards.
ATGTCCGCTCCAATCCTCGCCGCCACCAAGGAAATCGTTGGGTTTTTGACCCCATAGAGGGCTATCCGACCAGATGTAACCATTTGACCGGTATTAACTTGCGTCGTGGCATTACTGCTGTTCGCTGCTCCGCAGCATTGGCGCGCTTTTGATGGTGATGCGACACATCGGCGAGGAAGCGACAGTGCTGCGGAGCAGCGATTCACAAAGCCGCCACGGCGCAAGAGAACCCGGCCTCCGGTGGGGCACATCGGCTCCCCGGGTTCGTTGCGACGCTCGAGAGATGGCACCGCATCGCGCTTCGCACCGCGCCTGCCCGGAAAGCCGATTTGCCGCCATTAAATCGATTCCATCTGGTCGGATAGTGCTCTAGAGGCCAGGTCCCGGGACTCCATCCAGGTCTTGATCGGCGGCCATCGCCGCTTATGTACTGGGAAACAGAGGGAAAAATGGCTGACTTCGACGCAACTGGGGCGAACAAACCGAAAGGCATCCCGTTTTTCGGCCGCCGCCTGACGTGGCCCCAGCGGATGCGTCTGCCGTCGAAGCGCGCCCCGCAGCCGGTTCCAGGCGTCGAACCCAAGAAAAAATCCAGGCTGCGCCGGACCATTCTGTGGTCCATCCTGGCGTTTGTCGTTCTGTATTACCCGGTGGGCATGTTGCTGGTGCACCGGGTCAACGACGATCTGTCGTTCGGCGCCGCCGATTACCAGGTTGCACCCGGGGCCAGCCGCTCCGTTGCCGTCACTGCGGCGCTGATCCAGCGCGAAGTGATCGATGGCCACTGGGCGGCCAACGACCCGTTCTTTTTGCCCGCCTCGGCGCTGGACAACATGCCCAACTTCCAACAGGGCATGGTCGCGGCGTTGGCCCGGTTCACCTTTGAACTCACGGATCAAATTGGCCGGGTGCGCGGCTCCAGCCTGACGGACCCAGACCTTCAGGAAGCCGCTGGGCTGCTGCAATATTCCGGCACCAAATGGGTGTTCGATTTCACCACCTCGGTCGCGCCAACGGCCACGTCCGAAGCCCAATACAAAAAGGCCCGGCGGTCGCTTTTGGCCTACAACGACCGCCTGGCGGCTGGCGAAGCGGTGTTCGAGGCACGCTCCGATAATTTGCTGGCGACCATGGACCGTATCGCCCTTGATTTGGGCTCGTCCTCGGCGCTCTTGGACGCCGAAATCGCCCGGGCTGGCGGCTGGCTGGAGACCAGTGCCGACGACGCGTTCTACAGCGTCAAAGGCCAAATTTACGCCTATTACATGTTACTGCGGGAGCTCCAAGCGGACTTTGCCGCCGTCATCGAAGAACGGGATTTGGCCCCGGCGTATCAGGAAATGCTGGAAAGTTTCCGCGCCGGTGTGGCTCTCGATCCTTGGGTGATCGTCAACGGCAGACCGGACAAGCAATTTGTCCCCAACCATTTAGCGGCAGAAGGCTTCTACCTTCTGCGGGCCCGGACCCAGTTGCGTGAAATCACTAACATTCTCCTGAAATAGCAGGCCCCATCACTGGGTGGATTATGCCAGGATACCGGCGCGCAAAGGGCGCGAATGGGGGGCTTCCTTGGACCAGCCAACATTAGGCCGCAAATTCCTGGTTGTCGTGGACGACACCCCGGAATGCCGGGTGGCCGTACGCTTTGCCGCCAGACGCGCCGAACGCACCGGGGCCAGCTTGGTGCTGCTGCGGGTGATCGTGCCCGACCCCAGCCATACCCACTGGATCGCGGTCGAAGAACGCATGCGCGAAGAGGCCTTCGATGAAGCCGAAGTCCTGCTCCAAGACATCGCTTCAGACATTAACGAATGGGCCGGGCTGGTGCCTGCCGTGGCCATCCGCCAAGGCCAGATCAAAGACGAAGTCCTGGGCCAGATCGACGAAGATTCCGGCGTCGATGTGTTGGTGCTTGCCGCGTCTCCCGGGACCGATGGCCCGGGGCCGCTGGTTACTGCGTTGGCCGGAAAATTGTCTGGATCCATGCGGATTCCGGTCACCGTAGTGCCCGGGAATTTGACCGACTCCGAGGTTGATCGGCTGACCTAAACCGTTCTCCCGGCGGAGTGTGGTGACCGGGCAACAGGCCCAAAAATTGCGCCGCCGTAGTGGGTCTGTGTTGTGGACATTTTGGTCGCCGGGCAATAGGTATTGGCGTGGCTGAGAGGCAGGGTTACTCGGTCGCCGCCGGCTTCCCGAAACGCACCAAAAGCGGGGAGGTTTGCGGGTGAAAATGGGGAGGATCACTCGGTTTTTCGTTGGAAAAACTTGGTGAGTGCGCGCTTTTGACGACCCAAACTGCGAACAAAAGCCGGTTTGAAATCGGGTCTTTAGGCTTGCTCGGCGCCAGCGTGGTGGCGTTGTATGCGGCCGTGTTTGGCGCGCCGTTGTTGGCGGTCAGCGCCGATGCGGCGGAGGCCCCAGCGGTGCAAGGGCTGGTCGCGTCGCCTGCCGCGGCGTTGATTCAGGTGGCGGACGCCGCGTCTTTGTCCGAGACATTCTCGGACCTTGGCTACCATTTAGCCGGGGTTCGCACCGCCGGCGACGTCCCGCGCATTCAAGTGGCGAATTTACCGGCGGATTTGGTGACGATCGAGCCCGCGGCTGAACGGAAATCCTTATTCATCCTTGCGATGCTGCCCTTGGTGCTGCATGCCAACGAAGCCATTCTGGAAGACCGCGCCCGGCTGCTGGCGCTGGACAAAAAGCCCCGCCATATTTGGGCGCCCGGCGACCACACATGGATTGATGGACTGGCCATCCTCTACGCGGTCGATGACCTCACCGGCCAGCCGTTAATCGACGAGCTGATCCGCCGGGTCGATATCATCCCGGCATCGTTGGCAGTCGCCCAGGCGGCGGAGGAATCCGGTTGGGGAACGTCACGATTCGCCATCGAAGGCAACGCGATTTTTGGCCAGTGGACCACATCGGAAGCCGAAGGTCTGCGGCCGAGTGGCGCTGACAAGGATTTCAAATATTTTATTCGCGCGTTCGATGGCTTGGGTCTGTCGGTGGCGGCGTACATGCTGAATTTGAACAGCCATGCGGCCTATGTGAGCTTCCGCAATCGCCGCAAAATGCAGCGCGATCAGGTCGGCGACTTGGAGTCGATCGGCTTGGCCAAGACCTTGTTGTCCTATTCCCAACGCGGCGTCGATTATGTGGTGACCATCCGCACCATTATCGAAACAAATGGGCTGACCGAATACGATCAGGCGCGCCTGCGCGTTGCCGCACCAACAATCCCCAACATTTAGAATTTGCCAATGCGGCCGGGCCGCAAATGGGGTAATGCGGCCGGGCCGCAAATGGGGTAATTCGGCCCGGCGGCTAGTCGGATTACTGGGCCGGAATGTAGAACTGCATGCCAAACCAGCGCCAGCGGCCGTTCTCGGCGGGGGCGGTGCAATTGAAGCGGCCTCGACCGGCGGGAAACGGGGTTTCGAGCCGGACTTCAAAGCGCCGGGGGCCAAGCCGTTCCAAACGGGCCGGGGTCGATTCGTGGGAGGCAAAACAGTTGATTTGATCCACCGGGCCAACGGCGTCGGACAGGGTGAAACCAAACGCCGGGGGATTGATGGCCAACGCCGGGTCGGCCGGGACAATTTCCCGCGCCCCCAACGGCAGCGCATTGGCTGCCAGCGTAAACCGAGACAGGGCGCCGTACGGCTCGTTCAACGCAAATCTGGGTAAATAAAACATGTCCAGCCCGGCTTCCGCGACGCCGGAATGCTGGCCAAAGGCGGCGACGAAGCCGGCGTCAATGACGGCACCTCGGACTTCCAGGCTCATTTCCCCGTATGGGTATGCAAACAACGTCGGGGTGAATCCCAGCTCGTCTTGGAACCGGGCATTGGAGCGCTCGATCTCACTCGTAATTTGATCCGGCGAAGGCCCGATCATGTGCAGGTGCGACGCTGTGTGGGCGCCGATAGTGACCCCTTGGGCCGCCAAATCCCGGATTTGGTCCCAGGTCATGTACTGAGACCCGCCCGCATCCACCACGTCGGTTGAAACAAACACCGTGACCGGAAACCCCGCCTCGCGCAGGGCGGGCCAAGCTTGGGTGTAGGCCGAAAGAAAGGCGTCGTCGATGGTCAGCGCCACGGTCCGGTCCGGCAGGGCCCGGTTGTCGCGCATGGCGGCAATAATGTCGGGCAGGGCCATCACGGTGTAGCCACCGGTCTGAAGCTCCGTCAAATGAGCCCGAAACTGCTCCAAACGAATGTTGGTTGACGGGATCGTATCCTCGCCAAACCGGTGGAACATAAAGATCACGGCGCCGGACAGCTCGCTCGAAACGCCGGGGGACTGGGCCGCTGCCGGCACGGAAGCCACGACAGTAACAGCGGCCAGTGCCGCCCCAGCCGTAACCCGCAGGCCCCAAGCCCAAGCCCGGCCCAAATTCCCGTCGCGAATTAGCGTGGGTTTATCCATAGTGTCAGAATTCATTGCCCATCCGGCCCCAACCTTCAACCCACAGAGTCATGAAGATCCTGGCGATCGAGACCTCCCTGGCGGCGTGCTCAGCCGCGATTGTCGACGGGAAATCCCCGGTCGGGCACCGATTCGAGTTGATCGGCCGGGGTCACGGCGAAGTCTTGATCCCGATGATTGACGACCTGCGGGCGGCCGCGGGGCTCGATTTTGGCGATTTGGATTTGATTGCGGTCAGCGTCGGCCCCGGTACCTTCACCGGAGTGCGGGTCGGGATCGCCACGGCCCGGGCTCTGGCATTAGCCGCTGACGTTCCCACCCGGGGCATTGTCAGCTTGGAAATTATTGCGTCGGGGGCCGTCCACGGCGGCCTTGTCCCCGCCGGTCAGGGGGTGACCGCGGTCATTGATGCCCGGCGCGGCGAGGTCTACCACCAGTCTTTCGGGCCGGATCTAATCGCCGCAACGGCACCGGCGCGTAGCCCGCTGCCGCGCGCGGCAGCCAATACCCCCAGCTTTCCAGGCGAATTGGTG